>CAZPSO010000018.1:0-18553 GCA_964588895.1 uncultured Tessaracoccus sp. | reverse complement strand
CGGTGGAACGAGTCGAAGTGGACCGAGGCCACCAGCGCGTCGCGCATGGTGTTCTGCTGGAACAGGAAGCCGGGATTGGTGCCGGGCTCCACGTCGAACCAGGTACCCCACTCATCCAGCACCAGGCCGACGCGTTTGTCGGGATCGTAGACGTCCATGACGTTGCCGTGGCGGGTGAGGAGTTCCTCGATCCGCCACGCCGAGCGCATGGTCACGTAGTGGGTCTCGGCGTCGAAGTCGGTGGCGCTGCCCTTGGCGTTCCACTCGCCCGCCAGGGTGTAGTAGTGCAGGGAGATGGCGTCGAAGAAGTGTCGGGGATTGCAGCCGCAGCCCAGGTCGCCCAGGGTCTTCATCAGGGTCTCGGTCCAGTGGTAGTCGTCGGAGTTGGCCCCGCCGGCGATCTTGTAGAGCTTGTTGCCGTCGTGCTCGCGGCAGTACGTGGAGAACTGGCGTGCCAGATCCGCGTAGTACTCGGCGCGCATGTTTCCGCCGCAACCCCAGGACTCGTTGCCGATGCCCCAGAACGGGATGCGCCACGGCTCGTCGCGGCCATTGGCCCGGCGCAGCGCCGACATGGGGGCGTCACCGGAGCGGGTGAGGTATTCCACCCAGTCGGCCATTTCGCGCACGGTGCCGGAGCCGACGTTGCCGCAGATGTAGGGCTCGGTCTCCAGCTGTTCGCAGAGGTCCATGAACTCGTGCGTCCCGAACGAGTTGTCCTCGATCACGTTGCCCCAATGGGTGTTGACCACGGTGGGCCGCTCGTCGCGGGGACCGACGCCGTCGCGCCAGTGGTACTCGTCGGCGAAGCAGCCGCCGGGCCAGCGCAGGTTGGGGATGCCGATGGCCTTCAAGGCGTCCACGACATCGGTGCGGATGCCGCGGACGTTGGGGATCTCGGAGTCCTCACCGACGAAGATGCCGCCGTAGATGCAGTTGCCGAGGTGCTCGGCGAAATGCCCGTAGAGATGACGGCTGATGGTGGGGCCGGGGACGTCAAGGTTGATCACGGCTGTGGGTGCGTTCACGAATTCTCCTCGTCAGTGGTCAGGACGGGCCATCCGTCCTCGGTCCATCCGAGCTCCCGGATGGCCAGTTGGAACTCGCCTCCCAGTGAAGCGTCGTAGTAGTGGTAGGCGAGGTGGTTTCCGGAAACCGACTGCCCTCCGGGACCCACACGCTCACCGTCGGTCTGCAGGAGCAGCGTGCCCCCGCCGGTGAGCAAGGGGGCGCCATCAGCATCCAGGTATGGTCCTTCCACCCGCTCCGAGCGGCCCACGTTGATGTTGTAGGTGCTGTCCGTCCCGCGGCAGCAGGAGTCGAATGAGACGAACAGGTAGTACCAGCCGTCGCGGTGTAGCAGCGCGGGGGCCTCGATGGCGTTGAGGGTGTCACCGCGTGCCGCGATGGTGACCGGTTCCGCGTCAGGGTGCGGCTTGCCGGAGGGGAACTCAACTGGCAGCAGCTTGATACCTCCCCAGAAGGAGCCGAAGGCCATCCAGCCCTGGGAATCCTCGTCCATGATGATGGCGGGGTCGATCGCGTTGTAGTACTTGCTGGCGTCCGAGCTCCACACCTCGCCCCGATCCACCCAGCCCTCGGCGGGATTGTGGCGGTCGAAGGAGTCGTTGGTGCGCAGGCCGATGGCGGAGAAGTTGGAGCCGAAGGTGGAGGCCGCGTAGTACAGATACCAAGTGCCCTGGTGCTCGAAGAGTTCGGGTGCCCAGAAGTTCTGCACCCCCGTGATCTTCTCCACAGCCCAAGTGGGTTCCTCCTCAGGGCTCCACGCCTGGCCGACGTGCGTCCATTCGCGGCCGTCGGGGGAGGTGCGCACCTGAATGGCACCCCGCCCGACGCGGTGGTCACCCGTGGAGAACACCACCCACGGCTGCTCGTCATCACCCACGAGCAGGGCGGGGTCGTGGGTGCGGATGTCACCGGAGACCTCCACCTCCGTGGCGGTGGGGGAGGGCGCCTCCTGCTGGCACCCCACCACGAGGGCCAGGCAACCGGCCAGGGCGAACGCGCGTCGCAGCATCAGCCGAGGCGGACCATGGTCCAGGAGATGGGCGGGACCTCCACGGTGAGCCGCCCATCCTCCACGGCCGCCGTCTGGTTGGGCCGGGGGATGACATCGTTCTGGCTGTCCACCTGGGCTTGCCAGTAGGGGTCGTCATGGTGCAGGGTCAGAGCCTCGACGAGCCCGGCACCCGCAGGCACCTCGATGGTCAGCGTGGTGGCTTCCGACTCGTGGCGGTTGACGAGGAAGATGGCACCCTCATTGCCATCCCAGGTGGCTACGGCGTCGATGGCCTGCACCTGTCCGAACCGTTCGCTCGCGACGGTGGGCCCGTCGACGGCGACCTGGAGTACGTCCCCCTTGGCATGGGCGGCGGTCAGGGCGAACGGGTGGAAGATGGTCTGCTTCCAGGCGGGGCCGCCGGGCTCCGTCATGATGGGGGCGATCACGTTGACCAGCTGGGCCTGGTTCGCCACCCAGACCCGGTCGGTGTGGCGCAACAGCGAGATCAGCAGGTTGCCCACCACCACTGCATCAGCCACCGAGTAGTTGTCCTCGAGCAGGCGGGGTGCAACGGGCCACTGGTCATCGGTCGGGGGATCGGACTCGGCCCGGTCCTGGTACCAGACATTCCACTCGTCGAAGGAGATGCCGATCACCTTGTCGCTCTTGCGGGCAGCGGCCACGGAGTCAGCGGTGGCGGCCACCTGGTCGATGAAGCGGTCCATGTCCTCGGCGCTGACCAGGAACTCCTGCAGGCCGCTGTCCTTCTCCCAGTAATAGGCGTGGGCGGAGATCATGTCCACCTGGTCCCAGGCCTCTTCCAGGACGATGCGCTCCCACTCGCCGAACGTGGGCATGGCCCGATTTGACGAGCCGCACGCCACGAGTTCCAGGTCGGGATTGACCATCCGCATCGCCCGGGCGGTCTCCGCCGCGACGCGGCCATACTCGTGAGCGGTCTTGTGGCCAATCTGCCACGGGCCATCCATCTCGTTGCCGAGGCACCACAACTTCACGTTGTGTGGTTCCCCGGTGCCGTTGGCATGACGCTGCTCGGCCCAGTGTGGTCCCTGCGGGATGTTGCAGTACTCCAGCACGTCGAGCGCCTCCGCCACTCCGCGGGTGCCGAGATTGACCGCCATCATGGGCTCCACGTCCGCCTTCTTCGCCCACGCCATGAACTCATCGGTGCCGACCGTGTTGGGTTCCATCGAGTGCCACGCCAGGTCCAGACGCTGCGGCCGATCCTCGACGGGGCCCACCCCGTCCTCCCATCGGTAGCCCGAGACGAAGTTGCCCCCCGGATAGCGCACCACGGTCACGCCCAGTTCGCGCACCAGGTCGAGCACGTCTGTGCGGAACCCGTCCTCGTCGGCCGTCGGATGGTCTGGCTCGTGGATGCCGGTGTAGACGCACCGTCCCAGGTGCTCGACGAAGGATCCGAAGGTCCTGCGTCGAACCGGTCCCACGGTGAAGGCGGGATTGACAACGATGCGTGCTGTGGACATGAGGGCTCCTTTGCTCAGTCAGTTCAACGATGAAAACAAGCCTTCCACGTGAGTCGACGAGGGTCAAGTCCGGTTGCCGACTGGAGGAAGCGTCGTAGACCTCCGGCCGCGACGGGGGACGCTCCCTTGGAATTCCATCGATTACCGGACGGGTGATGCCTGGGGCTGGGCGAAAGTCGGCATGCATGCGAGGGAACCCTGCCTGCCCGGGCGGTGGGGCCGGGGTAGCGGCTCAGGAGGAGGTGGACTCGCGAGCCACCAGTTCGTAGTCGGCGAGGATCCGCCGAATTGGGGTGTGGGACTCCAACGGCTCCCTGGCCTCCGCGATGCGCAGGTCGAGCAGTGCCACCGCCTGGCGGGCGATCTCCGTGCGGCCGGGCGAGACGCTGCTCAGGGTCGGTCGGGTGTAAGCCGTCTCGTCGATGTCGTCGAAACCGATCACCGCCACCTGGGCGGGCACCTCGATGCCGTGCCAGTGCAGACTGCGCAGCACGCCCATGGCAAGGGTGTCATTGAGGGCGAAGACGGCATCGAACTCGATGCCCTCCTCGATCAACTCGTCGGTGGCGGCAGCGCCGGTGTTGCGATGCCATAGCCCCGTGGCGCGGATCAGTGACTCGTCCACCGGAACACCCGCCGCCGCGTGCGCCTCCCGATACCCCTTCTCGCGCAGTGGGCCGGAACCCACCTCTTCGTCGGGATGCGCGCCGACGAGGGCGATGCGGCGACGCCCGAGCCTGAGCAGGTGCTGCGTGGCAGCCTTGCCCGCCTCCACATTGCTCATGGTGATGTGGTCGTTGGCCGAACCGAAGACTCGTTCGCCGAGGAGCACCAGCGGGAAATCCACCCTGAACAGCCCGATGTCGTCCTGCCCCAGGGCCAGCGGTGAAAAGATCAGCCCATCGATCATGAACCGGCGAGGGCCATGCAGGACGTCAATCTCGCGGTCCCGGTCAGCGTTGGTCTGTTCTATCAGGACGTGCAGGCCACGCTTCTCGGCCTCGACGATCACGGAGTCCGCCAGTTCGGCGAAGTAGGGGAGTTTGAGCTCCGGCAGCGCCAGCCCGATCAAGCCGGTGCGGCCCTTGCGCAGGTTTCGGGCAGTGATGTTCAGCTCGTAGCCGAGCTTGTCGATTGCCTTGCGGACCCGCTCCCGGGTGGCGGCGCTGACGTGAGGGTGGTTGTTGACCACGTTGGAGACGGTCTTGGCCGAAACCCCCGCGAGGCGCGCGACGTCCTGCATCGTGGCCGCCATGTGGACCTCCCGGGAACGTGCGACGATTACCTCCTTCAGATCTTCGCACACCCGATGAGGGGTTTGGGCGCGGGATGGCGCATGCCGGAGCGAGCAACGGTGACCTTCGCACCAGGCGCTGGCACAATGGCCCCATGGACGCCGACGCAATCATCTTTGACCTGGACGGAACGCTGATCGAAACCGAGCATCTGTGGGACCAGGCCCGACGTGGCCTCGCGGAGAAGTCAGGCGTGTCGTGGCCCGAGGAGGCCACTCGGGCGATGATGGGCATGAGTACCCGGGAGTGGAGTGGCTACTTGGCCGACCATGTCGGCATCCCGATGTCACCGGAGCTGGCAGCCCAGGCCACCATCGAGTCAATGGCCGAGCACCACCGTGGCGGGCTCGAGCTGCTGCCGGGAGCCGTGGAGTCCGTCAAGCGGATGGCAGAGCACTACAGGCTGGCGATGGCCAGTTCGTCCCCGCGGCTCCTGATCGATGCCGCTGCCGAGGGCCTCGGCATCCGGGACCTGCTGGAGGTGACGGTGTCCACCGAGGAGGTGGAGCGTGGCAAGCCCGAGCCGGACGGGTTCTTGCGTGCTGCCGAACTCCTGGGCGTCGATCCCGGGCGCTGCGTCGCCGTCGAGGACTCCGAAAACGGGATCCTGTCCGCGTTGAACGCGGGGATGACCGTGGTGGTCGTACCGCCCGCTTTCGAACCCCCGGCACAGGCCATTCTGGACCGGACCATCGTCCTGGGCAGCCTGGACGAACTCACCCATGAGCTGATCCTCTCCCTCTGATGACGGCACCGGCGCCGCCCGCCGGCAGCGTCGTTTTTTTCGCCGGTCAACCCTTGACCGTCAGGCTCCTGCGATCCTAGAATCAAACGGTGTTAGACAAACCTAATGACGTTCGATCCCGGCGCCGGGCGGCCACTCGCGCGGAGATCCTGGAGGCGGCCTGGGACATGGCCCGCCAGGACGGACTGGCCGCCATCACCCTGCGCGGCGTGGCCTCCCGGGTGGGGATGCAGGCCCCTTCGCTGTACTTCCACTTCGACTCCAAGAACGCCATCTTCGACGCCATGTTCGCTCACGCATGGTCCGAGTACCTGGTGGTGGCCCAGGCGACGCGGGATTCGATCCTCGAGGAGATGTCCCAGGGGGACCTCACGGGCGGCGACGTCCTGCGGCGGATGGCGCACACCTTCCTCAACTTCTCCGTCCGGGATCCCGCCCGCTACCAGCTGATGAATCAACGCACGATCCCAGGCTTCGAGCCATCCCCCGAGGCGTATGCGCCGTCGGTGGCGGTCCTGGAGATCACCCGCACCGTGCTGGCTGGACTCGGTGCCACGAGCGGCGAGGACCTTGACCTCCTCGTCGCCCTGATCGGAGGGCTGGCCGATTCCCAGCTCGCCAATGACCCGGACGGTCACCGGTGGATCCGTCTGGCAGACCGGGCCATGGACATGCTCGCCCACGACCTGGGCCTGGAGCCCGGGTCGAGACGATTGGAGTAGCCATGACAACCACGAATCCTTCCACCGCCACCGCCCGCCCCGCACCCACTGTGGGGCGGCTGGGCGGCGACCTCGCATCCCGCCTTGCCCGCACGGAGTACGAGCGGGTCATCGCCACCTTCGAATCCCTCCCCGATGCCTCGTGGGACAGCCCGACGCCGTGTCCCGGATGGGACGTACGGACCATGGCCGGCCACATGCTCGGGATGGCAGTGATGGTCACCAGCCCCCTGCAATTGGCCAGGCAACAGCTCGCCGCCGGACGCCGCGCCAAGGCGGAGGGCCTCGAGGCGATTGACGCTCTCACCGCGATGCAACATGAGGCCTTCGCTCACCTGGGCATCGCGGACCTGGTGCAGCGGATGCGGACCACAGCACCACGCGCAGTGGCATTTCGCCGTCGCATCGGCAGACTGTTGGGGGGCATCACGGCGACCGAGGAGCTCGTCGGTGACGAACGGGAGCCGTGGACCCTCGGCTACCTCGTCGAGACCATCCTGACGCGCGATCCGTTCATGCATCGCCTCGACATCGCGCAGGCCACGGGCGTCCTCCTGGGCCCGACGGCGGACCACGAGGGGATCATCGTCGACGACGTGGTCCAGGAATGGGCCTCACGCCATGGCCGTGCCTACGACCTCGAGTTGACGGGCCCGGCCGGGGGACGCTGGAGGTCCGACGCGCAGGCGGGAGACCCGGAGGTGATCAGGATGGATGCCTTCGACTTCTGCCGGGTGCTTTCGGGGCGCGGCTCCGGTCCGGGCCTGCTGTCGACCCAGGTTCCCTTCTGAGGTTGCCGGGGGGCCGGCGCAACGCGGCTCACCTGGTGATTGCGCGGCGTGCCGGTCACGTCACGGGGCGTGCTGGACGCAGGTCGCCGCCCACGGGCGGAATTCGATGCGCCCGCGCGGTATGGTCTCGCCGCACACGATGCAGCGCCCGAACGTGCCGGCCTTCAGGCGCGCTTGTGCGTCTCGCACCTCGTTGAGCGTTCGCTGGAGTGACTCCGCCGTGGAGGTGTCAGCCATTTGCTGGATGGCCTGGGTGGTGCCGTCGCCGATGCGCTTGCCGAACCCGATGGTTTCGTCGGCGGAGACGGGTCGCGTGAGTTCCGCGATGCGGGCCCGCAGTTCGGTCTCCTTGGTGTCCAGCTCGGCTGCAATGTCGTCGAAATCACTGTGGTCCATGGCCCATTGTCCCATCGGCCCGGCCAGACGGCGGCATCCGCGTCACGGCGAGCAGGCCCGCCGTGGATCTACTGTTTCGCGGGGTGCGCGGGTGCCTCTCCGGGGGAGGACTCGATGGTGGCGTCGGCCGCGCTGCGGACGGCGTGGCCCCCGAACTGGTTGCGCATCGCGGCGATCATCTTCATGGCGGGTGACTGCTCCTGGCGGGAGACGAAGCGCGCGAACAAGGCGTTGCTGATGCTCGGCACCGGTACTGCCAGGTCGAGTGCGGCCTCCACGGTCCACCGGCCTTCCCCGGAATCCTCGGCGTAACCCTGCAGCTGGTCGAGGTGCTCGTCCTCGTTGAGGGCGTTGACGGCCAGGTCCAGCAGCCAGGACTTGATGATCGATCCCTCTCGCCAGGAGTTGAAGGTCTCGCGTACGGAAGTGACGTGTCCCGCGGTCTCCAACAGTTCCCATCCCTCCGCGTAGGCCTGCATGATGGCGTACTCGATGCCGTTGTGCACCATCTTGGCGAAGTGGCCCGCCCCGTGGGCCCCGGCATGGACGAAGCCGAACTCACCAGCGGGTTTCAGCGAGTCGAAGATGGGCTGCACCGTGGCGACCGTGCTCTTGTCCCCACCCACCATGAGCGCGTAGCCCTGCGTGATGCCCCACAGGCCGCCCGAGACACCGCAGTCGAGATACTCGATGCCGTGCTTCGCCAGTCGCTGGGCGCGCGGGGCATCGTGGGTCCACTTGGAGTTGCCCCCATCGATGATCACGTCGCCGGGGGCCAGCAACGGGGTGAGCTCCTCGATCACCGAGTCGACCGCCTGGTCCGGCACCATCACCCACACCACGCGCGGCTCCCGGTCGAGCTGGGTGACCATGCCGGCGAGGTCCGGTGCGTCCGTGATGGCCGGGTCGGTGTCGTATCCGAGGATCGCGTGGCCAGCTTGGCCCAGGCGTTCCTTCATGTTGGCCCCCATCTTTCCGAGGCCTACCAGTCCCATCTGCATGGTGCACTCCTTCGTGGCGTCGCGAGGTGCCTCCCACGCTATCGAAAGGGTGGGCGTCATGCTCGGGATCCCGCGATGCCCCGGCTGGGAGCCACCGTTCAGGAAGCCAGGTGTGCTGCGTCGTCCTCGGTCTCCGCGTGGGTGCTGGCCCAGAAGAACCCGGCCACCAGCAACCCCAGCACGAGCAACCCCGACGTCAGCAGGAACGGCCAGCTACGGTCCATGCTGGAGAGCCACCCGCTGATCCAGCCGAAGGGGGCAGTGACCAGCATCACGCAGGTGCGCTGGATGGCCATCACGCGGGAACGCTCGTTCCTGTCCACGTGCAGCGCCACCAGCGACTCCGCCAGCATGAACAAGATGGCGCCGCCGAAGGCGTCGAGCAGGAGGCACACCGCCAGCAGGGCGTAGGTGGAGACGGTGGCGGCGCCGTCGGAGGCTGGGATGGCCACCATCAGGAGTTGACCCGCCAGATAGACGGCGAAGCCGATGACGGTGGGTGCCTTCAGGCGCCGCGAACGGGTGAGCAACGGGATTAACGTGAAGAAGAACAACAGTGACAGCAACGAGCGCACCATCGGGAAGAACGGCAGCAGTGCGTCGGGCACGCCGAGCCGCTGGTTGATGGCGAGCTGCCAGAAGGTGGCGTTGACCAGGGCCACGGCTCCGACGAGGGCTGCGATGACCAGCGAGAAGATCGTGCCCTTGGAGCGCACGATCAGGCCGAGCACGCCACGGTACTCGGACAGTGACCGCCAGATGCTCACGCCGCGGGTCTGTTCCATCCGGACCCGCCCCGTCGCGGTTTCCGTCGTGTAGCGGTACAGGAGCCATATCTTGATCGCCATGATCAGGAAGGCGTTCAGGTAGAGGATCCGCACGGCCAGTTCTAGACCGAGCCCCGAGACCAGGAGCGCGGCGATCGGGGCGAACAGTGCCGAGAACTCACCGGCTGCCTTGACCAGGGAGTACACCCGGGGGATCTCGGCGCGGTCGACATCCTCGACGAGCAGGCAATCCCAGGAGTTCTGCGTCACTTGCCAGGCGCCGTTGATGACGGAGGCCACGAGGAACCACCAGAAGTTCTGCGCAAACGCCCAGATGAGGCACGGGATGGCCCACGCGATGATGTCGAAGACGGCGGTGGTGGTGCGCCGGCCCAGCTTGTCGGTGATGACGCCGCTGAGAAGGCCGAAGACCACCTGGGAGAGAATCGAGATGGTGGCGAGCAGGCCGATCTGCGCGTCGCGGACGCCGAGCGCCAGCATGAACACCGACGCGTACGGCAGGACCAGCATCATCGACAGTCCCCACAACGGTTCGGTGTAGACCGACGCGCGGCCGTTGCCGCGGAGACCGACGAGGGTCCGGATCATGGGGTTGCGCACACGTAGCACCGCCCTAGTCAACCGGTGCCAGTGCCTCTTGTCCAATAGGCGTCCGGGCAGCACCGAAGAGCGCCGCCAGGGGGTTCAGTGGGAAGGGAATCCCCTAGGGAGGGGCCTGGTGCCTCAGCCCGCTGTCATGCGCCCGGCACCGGCAGCTCGGTCCCACCCTCCCGGGCCGCCTGGTTCTCCAGCCAGTTGGTCATGTGCGCGAGGGCCTCCTCGGTGAGGTCATGCGGCCCTTCCCGCCAGGAGGTCTCCAGCACGCCGCCCTGGAAGGCTGCCTGGACGCGCCGTGCCCCCTCCGCCGGGAACGGCACATCACCTTCTGCGGCGGTGGCCAGGATCCGCTTGCTGCCAATGCCGGCGGCGATCGCCTCGTAGCCACCCCTGGCTTCGAGGCCGGGGAGGTACCAGCCGGGATTGTGCACCACGCCGTGGGTCCGACAGGCCTCGAAGGTGGTCAGGCCACAACTGATCACGCCGGCTGTGATGCGGGCGTCGATGGCGAGGCACAGGAATGCGACCTGTCCCCCCAGCGAGTGCCCGATCACGCTGACGCCGCCGGCCTGACCCTCCAAGCCCTCGAGGTAGCGGGCACAGACCAACGCATCCTGCACGTAGTCCGCATGGAGTGACTTGTTCAGGGCCACAGCGTTGAGTGCCCGGGAGAGTTCGTCGGCCGCGTGGCGGCGGGCCGGAGACATCCTGCTTTCGAAGCAGTCGAGGTCCGGCATGATGACGGTGAAGCCCTTCTCGGCCATCGCGCGTCCGTAGGCCGCGTTGGGGTTTCCGGCCAGGCCAGCGGGTTCGCTCTTGCCCAGCTCGTATTCGTCGTTGTGCTGGTGGATCGCCACCACACCTCCACGGGAGGCCCCGCTGGCTGGCCGGTAGAGCAGGCTCGGGATTTCTGCGTTGTCTATCGGGTTGACGACAGTTCCCCTGTACAGCTCCGCTGCTTGCGTCGGTGAATCGATCGGGGACCAGGACGCCTCCCCGGCACCGTGCGGGATCTCCGCGCCCACCAGTTCGGCCACCTCCTGCGCGTCCAGTGCCATCGAAGAACCGGCTTGATCTGTCTGGTTGGTGATGTTGACTCCTTGGCTCGCTGTCAGCTGCGTGGCTTCTCGGCGACGAGTAGCACGTTGGTCCACGACCACTCGTCCGCCCTCGGGTTGCCATCCTCGTCCAGGGTGAAGACCTCCGCGGCAGGTGAGAAGCGGTTCTCGATCAGCCACGGGTTCCGAATCGCACGGGTTTCTGGCGTGCACAGGAAGCCAGCATCCTCCAGCACCCTGATCCAGTCCGCGGGGGAGTAGAAGCAGAATGCCTCGTTGGCCTCCGAGAACCACGAGTCCGTGTAGTCCTTCTTGGCCAGGTACTCGTACAGGGCCGCCCGGGTCAGCCGGACGTAGTCGGCGTCGTCGACGGTGACCCGGCGGAAGCTGATCGGCTGTCCCTGTTCCGCGCGAAAGTCCTGCGCAAAGCGCTCGAAGCGGGCTGCTGACGACAGGTCCGGCAGATCGCCCGAAGCGGCCCCGTCGGAGGTGTTGAACCGGACCAGCACCTCCTCGTGGCCGCCCGCCGGCCCCACCACGTCGTAATTGATCCACACCCCGCCGGGCTTCAGCATCTCGTGGGTCCGTCCAATGAACTCCGCCAGCGCCTGCGGCCCTAGATAGGACCACACCTCGTGGGTGAGCGCCATGGTGATGACGGTGTCGATGGAGTTGGGTTCGAACAACGTCGTGGTGAGGATGTTGCGTTGGTGGAAGAACACATTGGCATCGCCGAACTCGCCGTTGGACTGCCGCTGCCGGCAGATCTCGTAGAGCGGCCTGGCCACCTCGACGCCGTAGAAGTCGGACTCGAACAACTCGGGCCGCTGCGCGAGCAGCTTGATGGTCTGCCCCGTGGCGCAGCCCACGTCCACGACCCTTCCCGGCCGGACGGCGTGCGCGAACTCCGAGACCTTCCGGTGTGCGTTGTCCTCGAACGCAGCCCTGTAGGTGGCGTAGTCCCGGGTCTGGGTGATGTCACCATCATCGGAGTCGATCAGCGGGTCGGCGTGGATGTGCTGGATCTGCTCGGCCAGACCGTAGCGGACGTAGTGGTCCCGGGCCACCGGATGCATCGCGGCCACGAAGCCCGGATCATCCCGCCAGCCGGGACCGGCGGCAACGATTGCCTCCACCACTTCCCAGGGCCGGGACTCGGCGGTTCCCAGCTCGACGGGGTCGATGCGGTAGCCGAGCTGCTGGTAGTCGGTGATGACAGCCGGCGTGGAGCAGGCCACCAGCGTGTTCTGTGGCGTCATGGTGACCCCGCCCCCCGTCTGGGTGCGGATGTTCTCGATGACGTAGTGGGCAAAATCGGGCTTCGGTGACCGGTTGCCAATGCGGTAGGTGAGGGAGGGCAGTTGTTCGACAGCGGTGACCGCCTCGATGAGGCCCACACGTCGCGAGCCACTGATCGGGTTGCGCAGCGTGCCCGAGTGGTCGGCCGATGTGATGGCCCACACCACCTGCGCTCCCGGGTGTTGGTCGATCAGCCGGTGGAGGTGCCGGGTCTGGAAGGCGGTGACAAGGTGGTGGCGTCCAGGCAACAGTATGTAGAGGACGTCCTCGTGTGCTGAGTGTTGCGCTGCCAAGTCACCCTCCTGTGTTCACCGAGAACATGCTGGCGGGCCGAAGAGGCAACGTCAAGGAGACCGTTGGCCTAGGAGACTGCTGAACAATCATGTCCCGGCCGCGGCGCACCAGGTCGGGCGATCTACGAACACCAGATCTTGATGAGTATGTCCGATACGCATGACAGATCTGGTGTCCCCATCTCATCCCGCCTGGCACGTCCTCGCGCAGAACAGCATTGTTCAGCAGCCTCCTAGGCGCTCCACCCGAGGAGGGCCCCGCCGAGCGAGACCCCGCCGATCAGGAAGCCCAGCCCTACCACTGGGACCAGCATTGCCCACAAGGGGGCGCGCCGCACCAGGTGAATGCCGAGCACGAGGAGCGCCACCCACACGAGGAGGAAGACCACGAGCCAGGGCCCGGGCACGACGAGCCCCGCGGCGAGGTAGAAGTAGCCGACCCCCAGGTGGACCACGATTCCCGCGATCCCGAGGACACGTGTCCACAACGGGTGGGAGGGGCGTCGGTCGGCGAGCGTCATCTCTCCACGCTACGCCCGTAGGGCCCCCGTCATCCAGTGATTGGTGCGGCCAACTCGCCGCATCTTGCCCACCCGCCAACTCGCGCGAATTCGATCTGTTCCGCAGAATGGACAGGGACGGAGGTGCAAGATGCATAAGAAGCAGCAGCGTTTCACCGGGCACATCGCCGGGACCGGCACGTCGGGCGGTACCCGGCTGGTCCTGGGTGCCTGGGCGCAGAGCCCTCACGGGCCGTTCGCGGACGTGATGGTGGAGCATCCCGACGGCCGTCGCGAGCTGTTGGCCCCGGATGACTGGGTGGCCGAGTTCGTCTCCGCCACCTACGCCTTCGACGACGTCCGCAGGGTGCCCGTGGACGTCGACATCTCCGGCCGACCGGATCGTGTGGGTTCCATCTGGACCGTCCGCGCGGGTCCGCTGCACTGGGAGTTCACCCTCGGACGACGCCAGGTCTGGGGCCACCTGCTGCGCCTCGTGCCGCGGGCGCTGGGGCGGACGCTGCTGGTGGCCAGGGTCAGCGACCTCATCGCGCGCCTGGTGATGCCGGGGGTCCGCACGCTGGGCACGGCCGGCAACGACCGGCTGGAGTGGTACTCGGCCCGTGACCTGCACCAGATTGCCTCTTCGACTGCCACATGGGACGGCCGTGACCTGGGGGAGATGGTGGACATGGATCCGCCCCCGCAGTTCGGGTTCAGCTCCACCCCGCGGACCCCGAGCCTCATCGCCCTGACCAGCACGGTGCTGCTGGCAGGTAGCACCCTGTCGTGAACGGGTGCGCGGTCTCGATGGCCAGGGTGTTGATGATCGGGGCGACAGGACACCTCCAGACTGGGCCGAGCCTGGTGTCAATGGCTTGGTGTTCCCAGCAGTAGGAGGGGGTCACCTCAACCATGGCACTTTCCACAAGCATTCTCCGGAAGGCCCGCGCCCTTGCAGGACGCCCGGATCTGAAACTCCACGACCTCCGGCCCGCCGTGGGGTACTCGACGCCGACATCCTGATCCGCTGTGTGTCCTCGGCAGCCGAGCCCGCGAGCTCGTGCTGACGAATCTTGATGCTGCCGCCTTCTTTCGCCAGCCGAGACCACCGCGCTTCCTGGGGGCGTCGGGACTCTGGTTCTCTGTCTGGGTTCCCATCTCCAACCGGTGTGGCGACCTATGGAGAGAACAAGCGCTTCGTGGACTGGCCGGTCCTCGCCGCCGCCCTCCACGTGTGAGAGTCGTTTCTGGCGCGCCACCCGATAGCACTCAGTGGAGTTGAGGCATATAGCTGTTGCTATACTGAGGACATGACGAGAAGTCTCGCAGAGGTTGCGCGCGACGCCGACCGTCGGATCGCGCAGTTGCGCGCCGAGTTGGTCGGTGCTGTGCGGCAGGCGGCCGCCGCGGGGATGACGCAGACGCAGATTGCTGCGGAGATCGGGCGCAGCCAGCCTGAGGTTTCTCGTCTGCTTCACTTCCATGGCACGTCCCCGCTGGCGCGTCGGTTGCGTCAGCATGCCGCCGAGGTGAAGCGTTTGGTGGCTGAGGCTGGTGGCAGCAACGTCCGCGTGTTCGGGTCGGTCGTCGCTGGGGAGGATCGGGAGGATTCCGACATCGACTTGTTGTTCACCATGGGACGTCCCCTCAGCTTGATGCAACTCGGCGTCCTTGAGCACGCCGTGAGCCAGGTGGTGGGTTGCCCGGTGGATGTCGTGCCGGACTCGGTGCTGCGGCCCGAGTTCCGCGACCGGATCCTGGCTGAGGCGGTGGCGCTGTGAGCAGGACTACCGTGGAGATCCTGCAGGATGCTTTGGCTCACTTCGAGATCATGCAGGGCCATGCCGAGCAGGGCATCGATGAGCGTCTGGTCATCGACGCGGTCTGTATGCGCTTGTCCGCTGGGATCGAGGTGCTCAGCGCGCTCGATCCGGACGTGCGGGAGGAGGTCTTCGGCGGGGTCTGGCCGTTAATGTGGGGCATGCGGAATCGGATTGCGCACGGCTACCTGCTAGTCGACACCACCATCATCCGCGAGACGTTGGCCCACGACGTTCCCTCCATCATGCGCCGCATCAGGCGGCTTGCCGTCCTTGATCAAGCAGCCTCGATCGGCGACGACCACGTCACCGCCGGCGGCGAGTCCGGGCCGGTCGACGTACAACTCAACGACACGGGCCCTGTTGGGAGCGCAGGTTCCAGTGACACCGACCGGGGCTGACGTTGATGTCGGTCTCCCAGCTTGGTGACGGGCAGGGGCGTCAGGCTGAGCTGGAGCTCCAGCTGACGGCGCTTCGGGTGGAGAACCAGCGGTTGCGGAACCTACTCAAGGCGACCGATGGGCTTGAACCACCACCGGCACAGCCGACGCTGGCCCCCTCCGATCCGGGCGTGGTGATGAACGCGTCCCCGCCGGAGGCGAAGCTGGCCTTCTACTCGCGACTGTTTGCGGCGCGCCGCGACGTGTACGCGCGGTACTGGGAAAACCCGCGCAAGGGCACGAAAGGCTGGTCGCCGGTGGTACGCGACTCGTTCGGAAAGGGATCAGTGTGGGATCGTCGACCGCTTCCGTTGACCACCGACGTCCTAGCGGCGCACCTGCGATCCGACGATGAGCTGTTCATCGGCCTGTATCCGCTTCTGCCGGATGCGTCGTGCTGGTGGCTGGCCGTCGACGTCGACGGTCTCCAGGCCATGCTGGATGCCCACGCATACATGAAGGCCGCCGCGTCGCTGGGTGTCCCTTGCGGGCTGGAGATCCCCCAATCCGGCAGAGGCGCGCACGTGTGGACGTTCTTCACCTCCCCAGTCCCTGCGGTGGACGCCCGGGTGATGGGCACCGCCTGCCTCCACCGGGCGATGGCGTTGCGCGGATCGATGCGGCTGACCAGCTACGATCGGTTGTTCCCCGGCTGGAGGCGGGGATCGATCGCCTGAAGAAGACACCGCTCTGCAACTCCCTCCAGCGTGAACTGGTTCACGCCCAATCCGCGAGTTGGAGGATCCTTTGGACCGACTCATCCACGGACGCCGGGTGCGTTTTCACTTGGAAGTGCCTGATTCGCTCGTGATCGGATCGAGCGTGGTACACGTCGACCCATCTGCGTAGACCACGAGCCATCTCCTCGGTGGGCTCGCGCTCGGTCACCCGCTGCTTCAATATTTCGATTGGAGCGGTCAGTTCACAGATGATCAGCCGCGCTCCCGGCAGGACGGCACCAAGCAACTCGACCTCCCGTTCATCGGCGAAGACTGTCGGGATGATGAGTTTGATGTCGGGAACGGCCGCGACATAGTTGGGCCACAGGACGCCGAGGTTCTCTCGCGGGAAGGATCTGCCCGGATAAGGATGGATCAGGCTGAGCTCGTCCATGTCGATGACGCCCCAGGGGATGTTTGCTTGTGCGAGTGTCAAAGCCAGTGCTCGGGCGAGCGTGCTCTTGCCCGCCCCTGGGGAGCCGTGCAGCGCCATGACATCTACCATGAGCCCAGTCTGGACCCTCGGATCGGCGACGGTGTGCATGGTTCAGAAGAAGCGCTGGACAGACTGTCGAGGCGGTTCTTGTTGTTGCAGCCTCCGCCTGTTGTCCACGCGGTTGTCGAAGGTTTCCTAGCCTTCTAGGACCCGTCTCTTCATAGTGATGCCACCCATGATGAGCAATGGCGACAGCAGCCTACTGTCGAGTGAATGCAAGTCGAACACGGCGGCACCTTCCAAGGAGGTGTGTGCGCCCTGCAGGACCGCGATCCTCGACGGCGTGGTCGGCTCACGAACTGGCCCCACCCACGGCGGCGAAGTCGTGCTTTGTCCGGACGCGTCTCTCGTGATGGGATCGAGGTATGAGTGCTTCGCAGGAGCCGGTCCGGCACGGGCGGTTGGATGTCGGTGGTGGGCAGCTTGTCTACTGGGAAGAGTGGGGTAACCGTGGCGGGGTCCCGGCGCTGTATGTTCACGGAGGTCCGGGCGGCACGCTCGGCGCCAGCGCATACAGGGACCTGTTCGACTTGGAACGCGCTCGCGTCATTGGGTTCGAGCAACGAGGGTGTGGTCGCTCCACACCTCATGCCAGCAGCGCGGAGGCCTCGTTGGCCGACAATAACACCGTGCACCTCATCGCGGACATGGAGACGCTCCGGGAGCATCTTGCTGTCGATCGTTGGATCCTCAACGGGGCTTCGTGGGGCTCGACTTTGGCCTTGGCCTACGCGATGGAGCATCCGGACAGGCTCTTGGGCATGGCGCTGTTCGCTGTCACGACGACCAGCCGAGCGGAGGTCGACTGGATCACCGAAGGTGTGGGAGCGGTGTTCCCTGAGGCGTGGGATCGGTTCGCCTCGCATGCGGAGCGGGCTGGCGTCGGATATGTCCGTGGGCAGGGTCGCCTGGTTGAGGCCTACGCCTCCCTCATGGAGTCTCCGGATCCCGCGGTGCGGGACGCGGCATCCCGGGAGTGGGCGTTGTGGGAGGACACGCACGTCTCCATCGGTATTGGTGGCTTTCACCGGGATCCTCGCTGGGACAACGATGACTTCCGCCGCGCCTTCGTGCGTCTCACGGCGCACTACTGGTCCCATGACGGCTTCTGTGCTCCTGCGCTCCTCGACCGCATCGATCGGCTGTCTGGCATCCCCGGCATCCTGATCCACGGTCGACGTGACATCTCCAGTCCCGCGGTGACCGCTTGGCGGCTGCACCACGGTTGGCCGGCGTCCACGCTGGTGATCGACGAAGGTGATGGGCACGCAGGCCGCTCCATGGGCGAGCACTGGCGCAGCGCCAACGACGATCTCGTGATGCGCCACGAAATCAGCACTCACGCCGATTGAAGGGCACGTCGGCGCGCCTGACCAGCGGCAAAGAGGACTTCCTCCAGAACCGCGCCTGATTCCCTATTCATCACGGCGTCCATGCTGCCCCACCGGCCCAGAACGGCGCGACCGGCGGCATGCGAGTGCGATCCTGACCTAGCTTACGGACCGTGTCACCCTCCACGCCTGCAAAGCCAGCGCCCACTGACTCCGTGGTTAGGGCAAGTCTGGGTCGGGGTGGTTCTCTCGATACTGGTCGGCGTCGTCTTCCGGGATGAGACCTTCATTCGCGAGCCATTCAACGGCTCGCCTGTTGGTGCGGGCCTCTCGGAAGGCGTGCCAAGCCGGCAGGAGCTCGGGAAACTCCTCGTACAGCGCGTTCTTGAACCGTCGGAAGGCGCCCTTGCCTGCAATGGTTCGTGCTAGTCGGCATCCTGCGGCGTCATGGCTCAACCGGTCGGCGAAGTCGGCCATGTCTTGGTACCAGACGTACGGCGGGAGCGGATCGATCGGCGTGAGGTCCACGTCCTCAAGGTCCACGGGATTCTCTCCGTCGAGGCCAGTGTCAGAGGTCCAGAAAGCCACTTGGCCCGACTTGGGGTCGATCAACCACCGATGGTCGTAGTCGGTCTGGTCGGACAGTGCCCGTCCGATCTCGTCTAGATCAAGGTGGCTGAGCTCGAGCATGACCCCACAGTAGAAGGGAAGGCGTCGACGCGGCAGCC
>CAZPSO010000017.1:17477-18574 GCA_964588895.1 uncultured Tessaracoccus sp. | reverse complement strand
GGCCTGGTTGCTGCGCTTGAAGAACACCAGGTACGGCGCACTCGTGGCACGAATCGCCAACGTCTGTTTCGCCAGCTCCATCGAGAGGATTCTGTAGACGTCGGTGTGGTACTGGGCGACATCCGCGCAGAAGCGCGCCGAGTTGCGGTACTGGCTGGCCATCTCGCGCAGACCCTGGTGGCACACCTGGGCGGTGTCGCGGTAGAGGTCGCCCGCGTCGCCCAGCCATGCGACGGACCGGTCTCGCAGCGTTTTCGCCACGACACCCTGATCCCTCAGCGCGTCGGCCTTTTCCATCCACTGCCTGGACTCCTGGCGCTTCTTGGTCACCACTTGGGCGGAGCGGCTCAGCTCACTGGCTCGAAACGCCATGTTGACCTGGCCCATGAGTCCGTTGACCACCCCGTACACGGCCGCCTGGGCCACGTTGAGCGAGGTGTACAGCGCGGCGAGAGCGGGGTTGGCCAGCGACAGCACGCGGAGTCTCTGGATGTCCGCGCTGTCCTGGGCGATGGCCTGCGCGACTGCGGCCTGCAGCTGGTTCACCTGGGCCAGGACTTGCTCGTACCCGGTGCTCATCAGATCATCTCCTGGGTGTGGGGGCCGCCGCCAGCGAAGAAGGTGCTGGATTGCGATTCGTTCTCTGCGTCGATCCATTCGTAGCCGGCGGCCACCTGGTCGAGCGACTCGCTGACGCGGCCGGTCTCCTGGGTGGCACCGTCACTCCACCGGTCAGTGCGCGTCTGCATCGTGTTGTACGACCATGTCTGCGAGCGGGCGAGCCCCATGTCGGTGTCCTTGGGGGGCTGGCTGGTCACGCTGACCTCACCGGAGAGCATGGCCCACTCCTGCGACAGGGAATGCAGTTCGCTGGTCTCGACGTGGTAGTCACCCGAGCGCAGCCCGCCGCCCGCCCCGCTTCCGGAGGTGGCGGGCGTCGTGACACCGCCACCCGAGCCGTAGGGGTAGGTGCCGGAGCTGCCGCCCCCGTAGGACCCGCCCCCGTTGGCGCCGCCCGATCCAGCCTCGCCGTAGGAACCTCCGCCCGAGCCGGACCCACCCGAACCGCCGGAACCGCCGGTATCAGCACCCCCGGA
>CAZPSO010000017.1:0-17377 GCA_964588895.1 uncultured Tessaracoccus sp. | reverse complement strand
GGTCCAGTTCCGCCGCCGGGTCCGGTCCCGCCGCCCGGTCCCGTCTCACCCGGACCAGACCCTCCCCCGGGCCCTGCGCCACTGCCGGGCGAGGGTGTGAGCCTGAAGTCGCCACCGCCTCCCGGGCCAACCGGGTTGGTGCCGGGGATGCCCCCGCCACCCCCGGGATTGATGCCCCAGCCGGAGCCGTAGTCGGAACCACCACCGTCGCCGGGAGAGCCCGGGCCCTGTCCGGCGCCGCTGACGCCGCCGCCCTCGGAGCCCGCAGCGCGCACGCCACCCAGAGGGATTCCACCAGGCATCACGCCACCGACGCCGCCAACGCCGCCTCCACCGCTGGCACCTAGCCCACCGCCCGCGGCACCGTAGTTGGCACCCGCACTCGCGCCGGCGGAGCCGCCCGCTCCACCCTGCGCCGCGGCCATGCCACCCGGACCGTAGGCGCCAATGCCGCCCTGGGCACCGGCTCCACCAGCGCCGCTGCCAGCACCTCCACCGAGGCCGGCGCGACCAGCACCCCCCATGCCCATCCCGGGGGCACCCAGGTGACCCATGCCCGGGCCACCGGCTGCCCCGGATCCACCCACTCCACCGGCCGCACCCGCACCGCCCGCACCGCCG
The DNA here is from genome assembly GCA_964588895.1 of uncultured Tessaracoccus sp. Classification (GTDB taxonomy): domain Bacteria; phylum Actinomycetota; class Actinomycetes; order Propionibacteriales; family Propionibacteriaceae; genus Arachnia. The sequence goes on along the minus strand of CAZPSO010000017.1, from coordinate 16,756 downwards.
CTGCCACCAGTACCGCCGCCCACCATGGGCGGCATCATGCCGGAGCCCTTCTTGTCCTTCTTCGACTTGCCACCAGCGCGGTTCGGATCCAGCGCCTCTTCCTGCAGCTCTGCGTCGTCGAGGGTGTCGTCCATGTCGGAGGTCACGCCCTGCACGCCTCCCTGGGGGAGGCGTTCGCTGAGGTCATCCCAGGGGTTGTTGGTCATTGCCAGTCTCCTCGGTTCATCCAGGCCAGGTACGACGCGAGGATCACGTCGTGCTCGCGCAACAGTCGGTTGAGTTCTTCTCGGGCAGGTTGTTCTGCGGGGACGTAGTCACGATAGGCGTTGGCGGCCGCGGCCACCACATGGGTGTTGATGGTGGTCACGTCGGCGCGCTCCAGCCACGCTCCGGAGAGCTCGACGTGCATCAACCGTCCGTAGGGGTCCAGCACCGCGGTGGCGCCGGCCGAGTGGGCACGGGTCTGCGGGAGGGCCGCCATGTCCACGTCGTCCAGCCGTTCGATGGCTTCCTGCTGGCGTTGCTGCCACTCGTCCAGCAGCCGTGTGGCCTCGGCCCGTGACGAGATGGGGATCAGGTCCGCATCAGCCACCTGGTGCCCGGATTGTTCCACGGGGGCCGTGAGGTCCTGCACCTCGAGCGAGGCGGCCACGATGGCGGCGTTGACGCAATCGGACAGGTCCACCTGCTCGGCCGCCACCTTGGAACGCCAGTTGGACGAGATCCTCACCCGGGTCAGCCTGCCCTCAGCCATCCAGACGCGGGCGATACCTGATGGATCCGCGAAGCCGCCGCCGGCGGCAGTCCCCTGGGCGGTGTCGTCCACCACCGGGGCGTCACTGGGAGCAGGAGCCGCGTCGTCGACGAGCTCCTCGTCAGGGGCGTCACGGTAGACGTTCGGCGCCAGCGGATCCCACTGCCACTCGTCGTCTGGATTTCTTTCCTCGGCCAAAACCACGTGACCCATTGTGACTGACGAAGGGGTCAGCCCAAGGCTTCGACCTGCCGCTCGATGGCCGCCTGGAACACGGCGATTGGCTGGGCTCCCTGGACCAGTTCGGTGCCCACCAGGAAGGTTGGCGTGGAGCTGATGCCAATCTGGCGCGCCATCTCCGACTGGTCGAGAATTGTTTGGCGGACGGTCTGGGAGGTGCGGTCCGCGTCGAAGCGTTCCATGTCGGCCACCCCGACCGTTTGTGCCACCACCATGAGCAGGTCGTCGGAGACCGCCAGGTCGTCGTGACCGTGCAGGACGGCGTGGAGCGCGTCGTGGAACTCCCAGAAGAGCCCCTGCTCCCCCGCTGCCCGGGCCGCTGCGGCGGCCATCACGGACTCGTCACCGAACAGGGCCAGGTCGCGATACTCGATGCGCACGGTGCCGTCGTCGATCCACGGCTGCAGTTGCGGCATGGTCTCGGAGGCCCACATGTTGCAGTAACCGCACTGGAAGTCGGCCCATTCGACAATGGCCACGGGGGCATCCACCGCACCCTTGGCCATGGGGTCGTCCTCGAGCCGGTAGGCCAGGCTCAGCAGGAACTCCTCCACCTCCGGTTCCATGGTGGGCTGGTTGGCCGTCTCCTGGGCCGCCGGGGAATCGGCCCCGGCCGGCTGGGAGGTGGACCCGTCACGCGGGTTGAGGGTCAGGAGCAGAAACAGCCCCACCACCACCACCGCCAGCACGGCGATCGTGATGTTCTTTCCATTGGCGCCGGATTTCTGGGCAGCCTGAATCACCTAAGACCACGTCCTTTCGATGAACACGAGACTAGCCGAGCACCGGGCGCGATACACTGGAGGGTCCGTCCGGAAAGGTGAGGAAGAACTGTTGTCCAGTTCCCGGGAAGACTTGAAGCGCGAAATTGCGTTGGAACAAGAGCACGTCGACGAGGTGTACACCCACCTTGGAGAAGCGACCAAACAGGCAAGGAGCGTCGCGCAACACGGCAGCGAGATCTTCCGCACCGAACGCGACGACTTCCACCGCGAGGAACATGGCACCGCCCTGTTCGAACGCGATGCGTTCGCCTACCAGGCCGCCCGCCGGCTGGCGGTGCTCGACGCCGAGCACGAAGGCCTGGTCTTCGGCCGGCTGGATCTGGCGGCCGAGCAGGAGGTCCGCTACATCGGCCGGCTGGGAGTCCGCGACCAGGACTACGAACCACTGGTGATCGACTGGCGCGCGCCCGCGGCCGAACCCTTCTACCGCGCCACCCAGAAGGACCCCATGGGGGTGATCCGGCGGCGCGTGTTGCGGTGCCGCGACGACAAGGTCATCGGCCTGGAGGACGACCTGCTGGACGTCGACGCCGACACCGACCTGCCGATCATCGGGGAGGGTGCCCTGATGGCTGCCCTCACCCGGGCGCGTGGCCGCACCATGAAAGACATCGTGGCCACCATCCAGGCGGAGCAGGACGAAGCCATCCGCGCGCCCTACCAGGGAGTCACCGTGATCGGTGGCGGCCCCGGCACGGGCAAGACCGTGGTGGCCCTGCACCGCGCCGCCTTCCTTCTGTACACCAACCGCGCCCGGCTCGAGAAGGGCGGCGTGCTGGTGGTGGGGCCGTCGTCGGTGTTCATGAATTACATCGAACGGGTGCTGCCCAGCCTGGGCGAGGACTCGGTGACGCTGCGCTCCATCGGGTCCGTGGCCAGCGACGTGCTCGGCATGACCAGCGAGCGGGTGGATGAGGCGCTGGCCGCCACCGTCAAGGGCAGCCTGCGGATGCTGAAGGTGTTGCGTCGCCTCATCCGCACCCCCCTGATCACGGACGAAAGCGCGCTGCAGGCCCGCGTCACGGTCAAGGGCGAGGTGCTGAGGCTGGACAGGAACGAACTGGAACGCATCCGCGACCAGGTGCTGGCCAGCGTTCCCATGAACCGGGGCCGCGCCGGCGCACTCGATCAGGTGGTGTCCCAACTGGCCGCCAAGGTGCCGGAGGACGTCGACGTGGATGCCGGCGAGGTGGACGAGCTGATCCGCGACCACCCCGGTCTGGTGATGTTCATGAACGCCTGGTGGCCCACGCTGAGCGCCCCGGAGGTGTTGGCACGGCTGGCCGACGTGGACCTGCTGGAGCGCGTCGCCCCGCAGTTGAGCCGCGAGGAGCGTTTCGCCGTCGCCGAGTCCTACGGCTGGCTGAACGTGGAGGGCGCCGAAATCCACGGCTGGTCCGTGGCCGACATGGCGCTGCTGGACGAACTGATGCACATGCTTGGCCCCGCCCCGGTGGACCAGGACGACATCGAGGAGTCCGTCTTCATCGAGATGGGCGAGAACGTCACAGAACTGGTCACCACCGCCGACCGCCTGCGCACTGAGAGGGTGGAGGAGGACCTCCACTCCACCTACGCGCACGTGCTGGTCGACGAGGCCCAGGACATCACGCCCATGCAGTGGCGGATGGTGCGACGTCGCGGCCCCCAGGCGTCCTGGACGTTGGTGGGCGACCCCGCCCAGAGTTCCTACCCGCACGTGGGCGAATCGGAGTCGGCCATGAAGGAACTGGTGGGCCGTTCCCGGATGCGCCGCTACACCCTCAGCACCAACTACCGCTCCCCGAAGGAGATCTTCGACCTCGCGGCCGCCTACATCTCCCGCGTGGTGCCCGATGCCGATCTGCCGCACGCCGTCCGCTCCACGGGGCTGCTGCCGGAGGTGGCCACCACCACGCCGGATGACCTCGTGGCCCAGATGGAGCGCCACCTCATCAGGCTGGCCGGGCAGGTCAGCGGCACCGTGGCGGTCATCGCCCCGCGCTCCCGCTACACCGAGATCCAGCGCGCCACCCTCGCCTCCGATCGCCTGTCCGCCTTCGACGACCGGCTGATCGTGGTCACTCCCCTGCAGGCCAAGGGCCTGGAGTACGACGGCGTCCTGGTGCTCTCCCCCGACGAGATCGTCGCCGAGGCCCCCGGTGCCGAGCGCGTCCTCTACGTCGCCCTCACCCGCGCCACGCAACGGATGGTGACGCTGGACGTCGTCGGCCAGCAGTGGCGCCAAGGCTTGGAACCCGTGCTGTACCGCGCGCAGGACTGAGCCGCAAACAAGTTGACAAGAAAACTTGCATAATTGTTGATTGCGGCTTGACGTCTCCCACGCCCGGAGTTTATTCTTTTTGAGGTTTCGACGCTGAAAAGGAGGTGCCGCAATGTACACGTTGACCATGAGAGCCGCCGCGACGCGCAAGGACGTGGCTCGTGCCGCCGCCGGCGCCCTCTCAGCCGCCTCCCGCAGCTGAGTCTCCCGCCTCCCCGCACTTGCCCCGCGCCCTTGATCGGGCTGTTCCGGCGCGCTGACAAATCATAATCGTCTGATTTTGTCCCATTGAATTCGCATGCCCCCATTGGCATCAATTCACCCTGCCATTTTGCTCATCCATGAACTCGAAGTGAGCCCACAAGTGACCACGTCCATTGCACCGCCGCGTGCGCACGGCACCGGCACAACTACTACGATCAAGCTGCCCCAGCAGCTCACGTCGCGCCCCTTCTGGATGGAGCGCATCGCACTCCGCGTCGCTCTCTTCCTGCTGACCTGGAGCACTCGCCCGCACCCCGATCCGGTCCGCGCGCGTCTGGAGAACCAGCAGTACCTGGAGCGCGAACAGCGCGAACACGCCTGGGCGATGCGCGCCCAGATGGAGCGCAATCTGTTCTGACCCCACCACCGAAGGGGCCTGCCGCAAGGCGGGCCCCTTCTTGTCGCCGACGTCGAGCGGCACCCCGGTTTCCGCGGCAGAAGCTCGGGCCGCGCGGTACACCGTCGCTCAGCATCTGGGACAGCACCCCCGGCCTGCATCAACTTCCGCGTTCCAGTATCACTGAGGGCACTATTCCCTCACCGACACTCGGCCGCGGCGGTTCGTGTATCTGCGGGCAGCACCCCCGGCCTGCACCAACTTCCGCGTTCCAGCACCCCTGAGGGCACTATTCCCTCACCGACACTCGGCCGCGGCGGTTCGTGTCTTGAAAGGGGCCGCTCGTGCGGGTCCGGGCACCCCTGAGGGCCAACCGCTCAGCGCTCGGGAACCACGCGTCCGGACAGGATGTGGGAGTAGGCGACGCGCACGTGGCCACGTCGTCGGGTCTCGATGACGAAGGACTCGTCGTCGCGCTCCACGATGCGGCCCACGGCTTCCGACATGCCGCCCTCGGGCAGCCTGAAGAGCACGGTGACGCGATCTCCGACGGGGATCTGGCGGAACCGTTCGGCCATGCTCATGCGCTCCTCCCCGCCGATGCCCGCTGCCGCTGCCCCAACGCCCTGGCCCACGGCTGGTCCAGCAACTCCTGCGCCGCGCGTGCCCGGTTCTGGGTGAAGAACTGCAGCCCGGGTACTCCCGCGTCCAACAGTTCAATGCAGAGACGCTCCGCCCGGGCCAGGCCGACGCGACGAACCTCCACCTTGTCGTCGGCGACGCCCATCAGGTCATCCACGAAGTCGTCGGGCAGGGCGCAGCCGGACAAGTCGGCGAACCGGTCGATCTGCCCGATCGTCGTCAACGGCATGACCCCGGCGATGAGGGGGATGTCGCAGCCCAGGTTGCGGACACGGCGGACCAGCTCCACGTAGCGCTCGGCGTCGAAGAACAGTTGGGTGATGGCGTAGTCGGCGCCGGCTTCCGCCTTGGCCGCCACGATCTGCGCGTCCAGGTCGGGGTCGTCGTCGGGTTGGTGGGGGTTGGGGAAGGCCGCCACGCCGACGCAGAAATCGCCGTGGGCCTTGACGAAGCGCACCAACTCCGTGGCGTTGGACAGCCCGTCGGGGTGCTCCACGAACGGCTCCGTTGGGCCGCCGGGCATGTCGCCACGGATGGCCAGGATGTTGTTGATGCCGCTGGCGGCGTAGCCGTCGAGGGCCCGGGCGATCTCGTCCTTGGGCTGCGAGGCCAACGTCAGGTGGCCGACGGTGAGCGGCCCGCCCCGCTCGCCCATGGTGGCGGTGGCGCGGAGCGTGCGGTCGCGGTTGGAGCCGCTGGCGCCGTAGGTGATGGAGACGAAGTCCGGCTTGAACCGGTCCAGCTCGTCCACGCTCCGCCAGAGCCGCTGCTCCTCCTCCTCCGATCGGGGAGGGAAGAACTCGAAGCTCAAAAGGGGCACCGTCGCTGCCTCCAGCAGCTCGGCGACAGTGGACGGGGTAGCGGACATGGACCCCACCCTAGGCAATCCGATTCGGCGGCCCCGGCCCTGTCCACCCTGCGAGGCGGCACGCATCAACCACCAGCCACCGCATCGCCCCCAGGCGCAAAACCTGACCCTGTTCTCTCTATGCGTCGCCACGCCGGTTGGGCGTGGCGACGTATACAGAGAACAAGGGCCGCCGACGACTCAGCCGGCCCTCAGCTTCTCGAGTAGGGCGCGAGCATAGGCGTTCTCGGGGTCCGGGTCGCGGAACTGGCGGTCGTCGCCCAAGGTGACGACGAACTCGCCGTCGCGTCGCTCCAGTGCACGGAAGTCGGCGCCCAGCAGCAATCGGAGCTGGCCCTCGGCGGGAAACCACACGGTCTTGGACTGGTCCACGGAGTCCAGCGCCCACTCGGTGGTGCCGTTGAAGGCGAAGATGGTGCCGGATTCCAGTTGGCGCACCTCGATGGCCATGTCGGCCAGATGGAACAGGTCGTCCACCATTTCCACGTTCGTCACCATGAACCGGTCACCCGGCTGGGGGTGCCAGGACAGTCCGGCGTCGCGCAGCTCCAGCGCAAGGGTCAGGTTGAGCATATCCACCTCCAGGTTCAGTGCTGATGGCCACGGTACCTTCGGCCCAAGGCCATTGGCTCTCCCCCGGCGGCCACTGGCAGGCCACTACACTGGGCGCGTGCTGCCTCTCGATCCCCGCCACCCGCTCAATTCTGCCCTCGCCGGCGCCTTCCAGGAGACACTCGACGAGTTCCTGTCCGAGCAGGCTCCACTGGTGGAGGAGGTGGGCGCGGGACCCTTGCTGGAGATGGCGAACACCTACATCTCGGGGGGCAAACGCCTCCGTCCGGCGTTCGGGTTCTGGAGTTACATCGCCACCGCCGGGGTTCCAGAGGACCCCAGGGCGCTGCTGCGCGCCGTCGCGTCGCTGGACCTGTTGCACGTGGCCGCCCTGGCCCACGACGACCTGATCGACGACTCCGATACCCGCCGCGGTGGCCCGTCGGCCCATGTTTGGTACGCCCAACAGCACGCGGCCCGCGGCGGCGAGGGTGAGGCCAGGAAGTTCGGCGACGCCGCCACCATCCTGCTGGGCGACATGCTGCTGATGTGGAGCACCGAACTCTACGAAACCAGCGGGATGCCCGCCGACGCGCTCCTGCGCGCCCGCCACCTGCTGCACACCATGCGCACCGAGGTGACCTGCGGCCAGTACCTCGACGTCGCTGCCGCCTTCGGCATGACGGACGCCACCACGCTCGAGGAACAGCTCGACGTGACCAAACGGATCCTTGAGTACAAGTCGGCGCGCTACTCCGTGCGCCGCCCGTGCCAGGTGGGCGCCTCCCTGGCGGGAGCCTCCGAGAAGCTGCTGGCCGCCCTGGGCGAATACGGCTCCGCGCTGGGCAACGCGTTCCAGTTGCGCGACGACGTGCTGGGGGTCTTCGGCAACCCGCAGGTCACCGGCAAACCCGCCGGCGACGACCTGCGCGAAGGCAAGCGGACCCTGCTGGTGCTGGGCGCGCTGCGCGACGGCCACGAGGGCCAACGGGCCGTGCTGCGCTCCATGCTGGCCACCGACCTGGATGAGGACCAGGTGGAGCACGCGCGCGGGATCATCACGGAGACCGGCGCCCTGGCCAAGACGGAGGAGCAGATCAGCACCGAAACGGATCGGGCACTGTCAGCGCTGGATTCAGCCGATGTCACCGACGAGGGCAGGGTGGCGCTGAAGCGCTTGGTGGAGCTCGCCGTTCACCGTGAGTACTGAGGCACTCACCGGGCTGAGTGCCCAGCAGGTCGCCGACCGCGTCCAGCGGGGGCAGACCAACGCCCTGCCCCCACGCTCCGGCCGCACCACCGGGCAGATCGTCGCGGCCAACGTCTTCACCCGCATCAACGCCATCTTGTTCGTGTTGTTCGTGATCGTGATGACCACCGGCCATGTGCTGCAAGGCGCGTTCGGCCTCCTGATCATCGCCAACGCATCCATCGGCATCATCCAGGAGCTGCGCGCCAAGCGCACCCTGGACAACCTGGCGGTGGTGGGCGAGGCGCAACCGGTGGTGATCCGTGACGGCCGGCGCATCCAGGTGACCCAGGACGACGTGGTGATCGACGACCTGCTCGTCATGGTGCCCGGCGACCAGATGGTGGTGGACGGCAGCGTCGTCGCCTCCGACTACCTGGAAGTGGACGAGTCGCTGCTGACCGGGGAGGCCGACCCCATCCCCAAGAAGCCCGGCGAGCAGGTGCTCAGCGGCTCCTACGTGGTATCCGGCACCGGCACCTACCGCGCCGAGAAGGTGGGCTCCGACGCCTACGCCGCGCAGATCACCGCGCAGGCCTCGAGGTTCACGCTGGTGAAGTCGGAGCTCCGGCAAGGCATCGACAAGATCCTGAAAGTGATCAGCTACCTGCTGGTGCCGGTGGCCGTGCTCAGCATCTACGTCAACTTCCAACAGGACGACACCACCTGGCGGGAATCGGTGCTGCGGGCAACCGCGTCGCTGGTACCGATGGTGCCCGAGGGGCTGGTGCTGCTGACGTCGATGGCCTTCGCTCTGGGGGTGATCCGACTCGGGCGCCGGAACGTGCTGGTGCAGGAACTGCCGGCCATCGAGGGCCTGGCCCGGGTCAGCGTGGTGTGCGTCGACAAGACCGGCACCCTCACCCTCAACGCCATGCACCTGGTGGAGATCATCCCCGTCAACGGCACCGACGAGGGCCAGGTGCGGGAGGTCCTGTCACAACTGGTGGCCGCCGAGCCCGCGCCCAACGCGTCGATGCAGGCCATCGCGGCCGACGTGCCAGCCGCCGGCCGGCCATGGCCGCTGGATGCCCGGGCGCCGTTCACCTCTTCCAAGAAATGGGCGGGTGCGTCCTTCGGCCGCGAAGGTGACTGGGTGTTGGGTGCACCCGAGATCCTCACCAACCACCCCATCGTCGAGCGCGCGGAGGAGATCAGCGCGACGGGCCACCGCGTGCTGCTGCTGGCCAGGGCAGCCGGGCAGGTGGACCAGCCGGACGCCATCCGCGGCACCACGCCCGTCGCGCTGTTGGTGCTGGGCCAGCTGATCCGTCCCGACGCCGGCGAGACGCTGGGCTACTTCGTCGACCAGGGCATGGGGGTGAAGATCATCTCCGGCGACAACGCCGCCTCGGTGGGCGCGGTTGCCCAGGAGCTGGGGCTGGACGAGATCGACGCCGTCGACGCCCGCCGGCTGCCCCCCGAGGGCGAGGAATTCGAGCGAGCGGTCACCCAGCACACGGTGTTCGGGCGCGTCACCCCGTTCCAGAAACGCCGTTTCGTGACCGCGTTGAAGAAGCAGGGCGAGACCGTGGCCATGACCGGCGACGGAGTCAACGACGTGTTGGCCCTGAAGGACGCCGACCTCGGCGTGGCGATGGGTTCCGGTGCCGCGGCCACCCGCTCCGTGGCTCAGCTGGTGCTCCTGGACGACCAGTTCGCCACCCTCCCGCACGTGGTGGCGGAGGGTCGACGTGTGATCGGCAACATCGAACGCGTCGCCAAGTTATTCATCACCAAGACCATCTACGCCGTGTTCATGGCGCTGATCATCGGGTTGCTGGGTCTGCCCAGCCCGTTCGTGCCGCTCCAGATGACCGTGGTGGGCTGGTTCACCATCGGCATCCCCGCGTTCTTGTTGAGTCTGGCCCCCAACCGTGACCGCGCACGCCCCGGGTTCGTGCGCCGTGTGCTCGCGGTCGGCGTCCCCTGCGGCATCACCGTCGGCGCGGTCGCGGTGGTGACCTACGTCATCACCCGCGGCTTCGGACCCGTCGAGGACCACATCCAGACCCAGGCGTCCACCGCCACCCTGGCGGCCCTGATCATCACCGCTTCGTGGGTGCTGGGCATCGTCTCCCGCCCGTGGGTGACGTGGCGGCTGGGGCTGGTGGTCTTCGGCTACCTGTTCTACGCCACGATGTTCCTGTGGCCCTTCACCCGCCGGCTGCTGACGTTGGATACCAGCAACCTGTGGATGATGGAGGTGGGCCTGTTGACCGGCTTGATCGGTGCCGGTGTGGTGGAGGTCATCTTCTGGGTGGGTGCCCGGATCCGCGGCGAGAAGCCCCGCCTGTGGAAGGGACGTCAGAGCCGGAAGGCGGCCTTGCGGTAGTCCTTGCTGGCGGGGTCGGCGTCCCACGCGGAGCCCAGGGCGGTGACGATACGCCGGGTCGTGGCGACCGGATCGTCCGCCTCGAGCAGGTCGACGCCCAGCGCCAGACGGCGCGCGCCGGCCACGATGAAGTCTTCGGCCGCGGTGGCTGCGCACCGCAGGAACCAGGGGGTTGACTCGACGTCGAAGTGGGGCATGTTCTCCAGCGCCGCCCGCAGTGCGGGGCTGGCGGCGGAGACGTCGGGGCCGACGAAGACGTAGTCGAACTTGTCTGCGGCCGACTTCACGGTGCGGGCGTCGCGGGCGGTGCGGCCCAGCAGCGACCACTCATGCGGGCGGTCGGGGATCTTGCCCCACCAGCCGGACTTCTCGACGTGCAGCACGTCGGCGTTGGTGGCCTGGCCGGCCTCGGGGTTGTTGGTGCCCAGCAGCAGCTGGGTGTGACCCCACTGCCCCCGGAACTCCTGCACCTTGGCGGCGTCAGCCTCGTCGTCGCCGCTGGTGCCGAGAACGAGCATGTCCACGCCGGCGTGCATGATGGGGGCGAGCTGGTGGACGTCGGCCTGGTCGGCGTCGATCACCAGCGCCAGCCGGGCCATGTGGAGGCGGGTTTTGAGGGAGAACATCACGGTCACGTGCCTGAGCCTACATACTCAGACGACGCGCCGCAGATCGCATTCGTGTTCCGGCGCCGTTGTCCTAGACTGATGCGCAATCAGGCTGGCACGGCCTTTTCCTTCCCCGACCGTGTAGAGCAGGTGTTGATGAGCACTTACGACCCGTTGGTCGGCCAAGTGCTGGACGATCGCTACGAGATAGTGGCGAAGCTGGCACGCGGCGGAATGGCCACGGTCTATCGCGCGCGCGACCTCAGGTTGACGCGTGTGGTCGCGGTGAAAATCATGCGCAGCGACCTGGGTGAGGACGACGAGTTCACGGCCAAATTCGACCGGGAGGCCCGAGCGGCCGCCATCCTGAACCACCCTGCCGTGGTGGGTGTCTTCGACCAGGGCGTGTGCCGGGGCCAGCCCTACATCGTGATGGAGTTCATCGACGGCGAGACCCTGCGCCGTGTCATCAGCCGGGAGGCGCCGCTGCCCCCCGAGCAGGCGCTGGAGTTGCTGGAGCCGGTGGTCTCCGCGTTGGCCAACGCCCACGAGAACGGCCTGGTGCACCGCGACGTCAAGCCCGAGAACATCCTCATATCGGCACGAGGCCAGGTCAAGGTGGCCGACTTCGGGCTGGCCCGCTTGATGTCCGCCCCCCAGATGACGGCCACCGGCGTGCTGGTGGGCACCGCCAGCTACCTGCCCCCGGAGCTGGTGACGCACTCCCGACCGGATTCCCGCAGCGACGTGTACTCCACTGGCGTGGTGCTGTTCGAGATGCTGACCGGCAAGAAGCCGCACACCGGGGAGAACAACTACCAGATCGCCTACAAGCACGTGAACGTCGACATCGATGCCCCGTCCGAGCGGCTGCGCGCGCAGGGCCACGAGGCGTGGCGGGTGCCGGACTACGTGGACGCGCTGGTGCACGCCACCACCGCCCGCAACCCGGATCGCCGCATCAGCGACGCCCGCGAACTGCTGGAGCGGATCCGCGAGGTCCGCGGCCGGTTGGCGCGCAACCCGGTGCGCGACGATCCGGAGCTGACGGTCAAGCTGTGGCCCGAGCCGGACTACGACGAGAACGAAACGGTGCACATCAGCCCCGGTGGCGTGCCACGGCCCCGGCCGCGCAGCACGCCGTCGCCCCCCTCACAGATCACGCCGACGCCCGCATCCTTCACCACGCCGGCGCGTCCCCGACCCGGGGACGGCTGGGAGCCGTTGGGCGGCGGTGCCCGCACGGCCGTGAAGGTCCGGCAGGAGGCGGCCATCCCGCACCGGTCGGAGGATTCCCTGCGGGAGCAGCTTCCCAAGGTGGTGCGCACCCCAGTCTTCCCGACCCTGAGCATCTCGCAGGATCCGGTGCACCGGCGCCGTCGGGGCTTCCTGTGGGTGGTGCTGTTGCTGCTGATCACCGTCGGGGTGGGGCTGGGTTCGTGGTGGTGGGCCGAGGGCCGTTTCACCACGGTGCCGGCCGTGGTGTTCACCTCCTCGGAGGAGGTGCACGCTTCCGCCGGCGCCCGCGACCTCAGGATCTCCCTGGTGGACGAGTACTCGGAAACCGTGCAGACGGGGCTGGCCATCCGCACCGATCCCGCGGCCGGCACCCGCATCCTGCGGGGTGAGACGATGACCGTGCACATGTCGCTCGGGCCGGAGCGCTACCCCATGCCCCACGTGGTGGGGCGCTCCCTGGAGTCCGCCGCCACTTCCCTGGTGGCCAGCAACATGGAGGTGGGCGAGATCACCTCCGTCTTCTCGGAGACGGTGGAGGAAGGTCGCGTCCTGGAGGCCTCCGAGGAGCCCGAAGCGGCACTGCCGCCGGGAACCGCCATCGACCTGGTGGTCTCGAAGGGCCGCGAACCCATCACCGTCGTCGACTTCACCAACCGCAGCACCGAGAGCGCCATCGACGAACTTCAGGACGCCGGCTTCGAGGTGATCGCCACGGAGGAGCACTCCGCCACCGTGGAGGCCGGACTGGTCATCACCCAGACCCCCTCGTCGGGCACCGCCCACCGCGGCCAGGTGGTGGAACTGGTCAGCTCCCTCGGTCCGGTGATGGTGGATGTGCCTGACGTGCGCTACAAGCGGGTGGAGGACGCCACCAAGACACTCAAGGACCTGGGCTTCAACGTCGAAACCCGCTACATCACCGAACTGCCACTGGCCCTGGGCATCGCCTCGGGCACCGAACCCGGCCGCGGCTCCAGCGTCCCCCACGGCAGCACCGTCGTCATACTCGTCGCCTGAGCCCACTCCCCCATCCCTCGTCGCCCTGGGAAAGCGGCTTTTCAGGCACCGACGCGCGCCCGCCAGCACGCCAATCCACCGCAGTTGCCGGGCGCGATCACGCGTGGCTAGTCTCGTCTGATGAGCAGTCAGCGGTCGTACGTGCTGCCCACGATGGCGCTGGTGCTGTGCGCCGTCGCATGGGGTTCGACGGTCGTCGTGGTGAAAAGCGCGTTCGAGACCTATTCTCCGGCACACGTGCTGATCACCCGCCTGGTCCTGACTGCCCTGTCGGTGGCGCCCCTGGCCTTCTCGCTGCGACGCGCGTCCCGCCGCACCATCCTCCGCGGCACGGTGCTGGGGTTGGTCTTCAACGCTTCGATGGCGCTGCAGAACTTCGGCTTGGACTACACCCCGCCATCGCTGTCCGGCTTCATCACCGCCAGCTACGTCATCTTCACCGCCCTGATCTCCGCGGTGGCCCTGCGCACGAAACAGACCTGGGCGACGTGGACCTCCGTTGCGCTGACGGTGGCCGGCATCACCATCCTGGCCATGGGCCACGAGGGTGGCGATGGGCTGGGTTTCGGAGCGGGCATCACGCTGGTGGGGGCGTTCGGGTTTGCGGTCCACATAGTGCTGCTCGGCAAATGGGTTCGACGCGACACCCTCTTCGCCCTCACCTTCACCCAGGCCGCGGCGGGCGCCGTCGGGGCCCTGTTGTTCATGCCGTTCGTCAACTACTCCCTGCCGCCGGAGAACACGGCGTGGCTCCAGCTCCTGTATCTGGGCATCTTCTGCGGCGGGGTGACCCTGTTCCTGCAGTCGTGGGCGCAGAACTACGTGCCGCCCACGCCCGCGTCGGTCATCATGTGCACGGAGCCGGTCTGGGGCGCAATCCTGGCCATCAGCCTGGGTTTCGAGCCCCTGACTGTCTTCGTCGTCATCGGTGGCTCCATGGTGGTCATCTCGTTGCTGCTCACCGTGAAGCCGCGCCGTCGGACCAGGATGCTGGAGAAGCTGGTGGACGACTTGCGAAGGCGCGTCCGACTGCCCTGAACCCCGGCCCCGCCGTAGACTTGGACCACACTGCGACGAGGGGGACCTGGTGGATTCCAGTTTGCTGATCATCCTGCTAGTTGTGCTCGCACTGGCCATCGGCGGCGGCATCACGTGGGCGGTGCTACGTCGGCGCTACATCAAGTCGATCGAGGCCAAGGGGTGGACCTGGGAGGGCTCATCCGGGCCGCAGATCACCATCGGCATGAACAACCCGCCCTTCGGGGTGGGGTTCAACCGATCGGCCGGCCACTTCATCCACGGCAAGGCCGCCGACGGCACACCATTTCGGGCCTTCAGCTACAAGAGTGACCAAGGCTCGGAGAGCGATCTCGTGGTGTCGGTGCCGCTGCCCAAGTCGCTGCCCGCTTTCTGGGTCTTCCCCGGTGAGCGCCCCCGCCGCGGCCCCTCCGGCGTCAAGATTGCCGACGCTCCAGGCACCGTCGTGGCGCGCGACGCCCAATTCGGCGAACGGGTCCTGGCTGCCCTCGGTCCCCACCTGCAGCCCCCGCGCACGCCGTCGGGCGAGACGGTGCCACTCGACATCAGCATCGACCACGCCAACCTGGTCATGTTCGGCGCCCCCAAGAAGGCCGACGACCTCGAGGCCGCCATCAACTGGCTGGCATCGCTGCGGCAGGCGTTGGCCTCATCCCATGCGCTGGACTTCGAGGGCGAGGAGCCGCCGCGGCACCTGTCGTTCCACCAGCGCGGCTACTGGGTCTACATCCCGCGTGACGACTCGTTCCTGGGCCGCGTGAGCCACACCGGCGGCGGGTTCGACCACCAAGCCCGCGACATCATCGTCTCCGACAACTACGGTTTGCCCTTCATCCGGGTACACCACCACTGGAAGACCCGGCACACCCGCACGGACGCGAAGGGCAACACCCACACCGAGGTCCGTAACCACGACGAGTACATCTGCGAGTTCGCCACCTCGTTCCCGTTCCGGGACCTGTCGGTCAACTGGGGCATCTTCTCCGGTGGACAGGTGGCCAAGTTCGAGAGCACCGACTTCAACCGCACGTTCAAGGTGCGCGCCACCCATCCCCGTTTCGCCTCCGACGTGATCCACCCCCGCCAGATGGAGTACATGCTGGCCCGCCGCGGCCCCAACTTCTCGATTGAACCCAACGGCACCATTCGGGTGGCGGGCCGCAAATGGTATCCGGAGGAGATCGACGCAACCTCCGACTACCTGCGGGGTTTCTTCTCCAACGTCCCCAACTTCGTGTGGCAGGAACTCGGCGCCGGGAGCGCCCCCCGCCTCCAGCTGCCCTCCGCCCCGTCGCGGTGATCGGGCCGGCGAACGGCGGACCGATCGCCACCACTTCGCCCGAGGGGTCAACGCGTCCGCGAGAATGGGCCCATGCGCGCCATCGTCATTGATTCCTTCGGCCCACCTTCGGTGCTCCAGCTCCAGAGAGCCGCCGTACCCCGCCCGGTGCAGGGCGAGGTGCTGGTGGAGGTGCTCTACGCGGGCTTGAACCCGTTGGACTACAAGATGCGCGATGGGTCCTCGGGCCGGGCGAGGGGTCTGCGGCTGCCGGCCATTCTGGGACGCGAGTTCGTGGGCCGTGTCATCCACGCCGGCCCTGGTACCGACCTGGGTGACCTGCGCTCCGGCCAGCTGGTCTTCGGCATGCGGGGGTTGCACGACGTGCGGGGCTGCTACGCGCAGCAGCTGGTGGTGGACCTCGACGTGGTGGCACCGGTCCCCGACGGGGTGACCGACGAACAACTGCCAGCCTTCGGTGGTCTGGCCCTGGTGGGACTGACTGCGATCGCCGCCGTCGAGGAATGCGCCCGGATCCAGCCGGGTGACCGGGTCCTCGTCCACGGGGGCTCCGGCGGCGTGGGCCAGCTGGTGGTGGCCATGGCCAAGGCGGCCGGCGCCTCGGAGGTGTGGGCCACGGGTCGGGCGGCCAACGCGGAGCGGTTGATTGCGTTGGGCGCGGTCCCGATCCCCTATGACGAGGTGGACTGGCAGGAGGTCATCCGTCGCGATACGGAGGGCGCCGGCGTCGACGTGATCATCGACACCCACTACTTCAAGACCTTCATCCCCAGCCTGGATCACCTCGCCGACGGCGGACGCCTGGTGGTGCTGCCCTCCCTGGCCGACCTGACCCCGGCCCTGGATCGCGGCATCGACGTCAGCATCCCGTCGATCTCCCCCACCCGGGAGAAGCTGGAGCGCCTGGCCGCCGGGTACCTGCGGGGCGCGCTGTCGCTGGAGGTCAGCGAGGTGCTCCCGATGGCTGACGTCGTCCGCGGACACGAACAGCTGGAGGCCGGCCACACCCGCGGCAAGTTGGTGTTGGACCTCACCCGCTGACCTTCCTTCCGGAGGTGCAGATGGAAGTGGCGGTGACGTCGACTGCGACGTCACCGCCACCTCCATCTTGCGCTGTCTTCCCGTGAGGCTGCTTGATTACCCCTCCAGGGCTCAGAAGTCGCGGGCCTCGAAGGCCTGCACCGGGTTGATCCGGCTGTGGCCGCCTTCGCGGAGGCGCCGGGCGACGGTGAACGCCAGCTCCAGCGACTGGTTGCGGTTCAGGC
>CAZPSO010000016.1:12951-19695 GCA_964588895.1 uncultured Tessaracoccus sp. | reverse complement strand
AGAAGACGATGGTGCAGAAGTCCGGCTACTTCTCCCGCTCCGCGGCAGCCAACCAGGCGGACCTGGACCTCATCCGGGAGTGCACCGACATGGCCGTCGACTGCGCCTTGCGCGGCGAGTCCGGCGTGATCGGCCACGACGAAGACAACGGCGATGTGCTGACCAACATCGCGTTCGACCGCATCAAGGGTGGCAAGGCCTTCGACATCACCCAGGACTGGTACGTCGACATGCTCGACGCCATCGGCCAGGAGCAGCCCCAGCCCGCCGTCGTCCACTGACCCGGGCACCCGTTCCCTGGCGGCCGCCATGGCATTGCACCAACGACTCGGCATCGAGCACCCCATCCTCCAGGCGCCCATGGCCGGCGCGCAGGACAGCCGCATGGCCATCGCGGTGGCCCGGGCCGGGGGACTCGGGGCCTTGCCGTGCGCGATGCTGCCGCCGGAGGCCATGACCGCAGAACTCGGCCGCATCCGGGCCGCCACCACCGCGCCCATCAACGTCAACTTCTTCACCCACACCCCACGCCACCCCAATCCCGCCGCCATGCGACGCTGGCACGAGATGCTCCGGCCCTACTACGAGGAACTGGACCTCGACCCCGACGACGTGCCGGCGGGCGTCGGCCGCCGGCCCTTCGACTCCGAGGCGTGCGACGCGCTGGAGCCGTTCCAGCCGGAGGTGGTGAGCTTCCACTTCGGCCTCCCCGCCGAGGATCTCCTGGCCCGGGTCCGTTCCTGGAGCTCGTTGGTGGTCTCCTCCGCCACCACGGTGCCGGAGGCCCGCTGGTTGGCCGCCCACGGCGCCGACGCCATCATCGCGCAGGGTTGGGAGGCCGGTGGGCACCGGGGCCACTTCCTGTCAGACGACCTCGCGCTACAGATGGGCACCTTCGCCCTGGTACCTCAGATCAGGGCGGCCGTCGACCTTCCGATCATCGCAGCCGGGGGAATCACCGGCCCCGCCTCGGTGGCGGCGGCGATCGCCCTGGGAGCCGAAGCGGTCCAGGTGGGCACTGCGCTCCTGTGCTGCCAGGAGTCACTCATCTCAGACGTCCACCGTCGCGCCCTGTTGGGCCACCAAGCCCGCCCCACCGCGGTCACCAACCTCTACACCGGGCGCCCTGCGCGCGGCATCGTCACCCGACTGATGCGCGAGTTGGGGCCCCTCAACCCCCATACTCCTCCGTTCCCGCTGGCCGCCCACGCCATCGCCCCGCTGCGCGCCGCAGCCGAGGCCCGCGGTTCAGGTGATCTCTCGCCCCTGTGGTGCGGGCAGAACCCCGGCGGATGCACGGAGGGGCCGGTGGCCGACGTCGTCCGCGAGTTGGCGCGCGGGTTCAGCGCCGCACGCCGAACCGGCTTGTCTGACGCGCTCGAACTGGAATGATGGAGGGTGGACCGGCCCGAGAACCATCGACATTGAGGATGAGCAAATGACACGTATCGGAGCGCAGGGATTCACACTCCGGCAGGAGTTCGCTGAACTCGGCCCCTACGAGACGCTGAGGCGTGTGGCCGACATCGGGTTCAAGACCATCGAGATCTCGCAGGTCCCGATGACCGATGAGAATGTGGCCGAGATGCAGCGGGCCGGCGACGACTTCGGCATCGAGTACGCAGCCCTGTCGGCCCCGTTGGACGCCAACCCCTCCCGCCCCGAGGCCAGCCTTTCCGAGGGCATGGACAAGATCGTGGCGGACTGCCGGGCGCTGGAGTCGCGCTACGTGCGCATCGGCATGCTGCCCCACCAGTCACTGCGCTCCAGACAGACCCTGGTGGAGTTCGCCAGACGCGCGGACCGGGCCGCCGTGCAGCTGGCCGACGAAGGCATCACGTTGTGCTACCACAACCACCACGTGGAGTTCGCCCGCTTCGACGGCGACTATCTCCTGGACATCATCCGGGAAAGCGCGCCGAGCATGAAGTTCGAGATCGACGTGCACTGGGTGCACCGCGGCGGCGTGGATCCGGTGAAGACGCTGCGGGACTACGCCGGCATCGCCGACCTGGTCCACCTGAAGGACTACCGCATCGGATTGCCGTCCCCGGCATCGTTCGACGCGCTGGAGCGCGGCGACATGGACACGTGGCGGGCCGCCTACGCCGATGTGGTCCAGTTCGCGGAAGTGGGCGAAGGGTCGCTGGACTTCCCCGCCATCATCGAGCAGGCAAAGGAATCCGGTGCCCGGCACCTGCTGATCGAGCAGGACCGCACCTACGACCGCACAGCCTTCGAGGCTCTGCAGGTCTCGCACGACAACCTGGTGAAACTCGGTTACGCAGACCTCATGTGAGTAGGGCGTCCCGCTCAGCGGGCAGTCCTGAACCACTGGCCCGTCCTACCCGGACGGCGCTCCGGCGTCCCCGTAACCTCCGCCCCCGGGGGTCTCAACGACCAGGACATCTCCCGCAACCACCTCCACCACGTCGTTGCCCGCCAGGTGGGTAAGCGTGCCGTCGGCTCTCTCGATGCAGTTGCGGCCCAGCGCCCCGGGGGAGCCACCGGCCATCCCGTACGGCGGAATCCGCCGGTGACCGCTCAGCAGGCTGACGGTCATGGGCTCCAGGAACCGCAGTCGACGCACTCCCCCGTCGCCGCCCAGCCAGCGTCCCCCGCCCCCACTACCGCTCCGGATGGCATGCGACTCCAGCAGGACCGGGTACCGGGACTCCAGGACCTCCGGGTCGGTCAGGCGGGAATTGGTCATGTGGGTCTGCACCACGTCGGTGCCGTGGAACCCGTCACCCGCCCCCGAACCGGATGCAAGCGTCTCGTAGTACTGGTGGGTGGCGTTGCCGAAGGAGACGTTGTTCATGGTGCCAGCACCCTCCGCCATCACGCCGAGTGCCGCGAAGAGGGCCCCGGTGATGGCCTGGGACGTCTCGACGTTTCCACCCACCACGGCAGCCGGGTGTTGAGGTGAGAGCATCGAGGCCTCCGGCAGCACTATCTCAAGAGGCCGCAGGCAGCCGTCGTTCAGGGGGATGTCGTCGTCCACCAGCGTGCGGAACACATAGAGCACCGCAGCCGTCGTCACGGCGGCCGGCGCATTCAGGTTGCCTGCCAACTGCGGCGAGGTGCCGGTGAAATCGATCGTGGCAGCGCGGTTCGTCCGGTCCACGCTCACCCGCACCCGGATCACCGCCCCGGAGTCCGTCTCGTAGCTGTGCTCGCCGTCGGCCAGGGTTTCGATGACGCGACGCACGGCCGCCTCGGCGTTGTCCTGGACATGGCGCATGTAGGCCTGGACCACATCGAGTCCGAAGTGCCCGATCATGGCGGCCACCTCCTCGGCACCTCGTGTGTTGGCGGCCACCTGGGCACGCAGGTCGGCCAGGTTGCCATCCGGATCGCGTGAGGGATGGGGCCCGTCGGTGAGCAACGCCCGGGTCTGCCCCTCCTGGAACCGGCCGTCGTCCACCAACAGCCAGGCGTCGAACAGGATCCCCTCCTCGTCCACGCTCGTGGAGCGGGCCGGCATCGATCCGGGGGTGATGCCGCCGATCTCCGCGTGGTGGCCCCGGGACGCCACCCAGAACAACACCTCCCGGCCCTCGGCGTCGTGGACAGGGCTGACGACCGTGATGTCAGGCAGGTGGGTGCCGCCGTGGTACGGGTCATTGACCGCGTACGCCTGCCCGGGCATGATGTCCCGGCGGCGGGCGATCACCTCACGCACGCTCGTGCCCATCGATCCAAGGTGGACCGGGATGTGGGGAGCGTTGGCGACCAGGTATCCGTCGGCGTCAAAGAGGGCGCAGGAGAAGTCGAGGCGCTCCTTGATGTTGACGGATTGGGCCGTCTGCTCAAGGCGCACACCCATCTGCTCCGCGACGCTCATGAACAGGTTGTTGAAGATCTCCAGCATGACGGGGTCCGCAGCGTCTGCGTCGTGGGAGGCTGCGCCGGCCCGGGCATCCACGCGGTCAAGCCGCAGGTCACCCTCCCCGGTGGTGGTGAGGCGCCAACCGGCGTCCACCACCGTGGTGGCGTCGTCCTCCGTGACGATGGCCGGTCCCTCCACCTCCACTCCAGAGGCCAGGTCCGCGCGACGGTGCAACGGGACGCTTCGCCAGGCGCCGCCGGTGTAGAGACGCACGTACCCAGTGCAGCCAGCCCGGGAGGCGGTCGTGCCTGTCCCGGTGGGCAGCGGCGCTTCACTTGCGGCGATGAGCTCCACGGAAACGGCCTCCACCACCAGGGGCCGGTCCAGAAGGAAGGAATAGAGCCGACGGTGGATCCCTTCGAACTCCTCGCGCATGGCGGCGGGCTCGTCCAGGCTCACGTGGAGGGAGGTGTCTGTGCCGTCGTAGCGCAGGTGTGCCCGACGTTCCACCCGGGTCACGCCCACGCCCGTGATGCCGAGTTCCGCCCTGGCTGCCCTCTCCAGCTCCCCGGTGAGGCGGCGGAGCAGCGGTGGCACGGCGTCGGTGAGTTCCTCCTCCACCGACTGCTCCCGCATGGCGGTTACGTCAGCCAGACCCATGCCGAGCGCTGAGAGCACACCGGCCATCGGTGGGATCAAGACGGTCCGCATGCCCAGTGCGTCGGCGACGGCGCAGGCGTGCTGTCCCCCGGCACCACCGAAGGTGATCAGGCCGTATTCGGTGACGTCGTGGCCCTTCATCACGGAGATCTTCTTCACGGCGTTGGCCATGTTGGCCACCGCGACCCGGAGGAACCCTGCGGCGACGTCCTCCGCGTTCCGGTCGTCCCCGGTGGCCTGCCGGATCTGGTTGGCGAGGGCCTCGAATTGGCGGCGGACCCCGTCGACATCCAGTTCCCGGGTGCCGTCAGGCCCGAAGCTGGCCGGGAAGTGCGCGGCCTGGATCCGGCCCAGCATGACGTTGGCGTCCGTGACCGTCAGGGGACCTCCGAACCCGTAGGCCGCCGGACCGGGGAGGGCACCGGCCGAATCCGGTCCGACGCGATAGCGCGCCCCGTCGAAGTGCAGTACTGATCCGCCTCCTGCGGCCACGGTGTTGATGTCAAGCATCGGCGCCCGCAGCCTCACCCCGGCCACTTCCGTGTGGAACGTGCGCTCGAACTGCCCGGCGAAGTGCGCCACGTCGGTGGAAGTTCCGCCCATGTCGAAACCGATCACCTTGTCCAATCCGGCTCGCCGGGACATTCGCACCATACCGACGATCCCGCCCGCCGGGCCTGAGAGGATCGCGTCCTTGCCACGGAAGTTTCCGGCCTCGGTGAGACCGCCGTGGGACTGCATGAACATCAGCTCGACACCGGGCAACTCATCGCGAACCTGCTCTACATAGCGGCGCAGGATGGGAGAGAGGTAGGCGTCGAGGACGGTGGTATCCCCCCGGCCGACCACCTTCATCAGGGGGCTCACTTCGCTGGACAGCGAGATTTGGGAGAAGCCGAGCTGTCCCGCCAGGGCACCAATCTGCTGCTCGTGGGCTGGGAACAAGTGGCTGTGGAGGCATACGACGGCCAAGGCGTCGATGCCTTCGGCCCGCACGTTGCGCAGCTGCGCGGCCAAAGCTTCGAGATCCGGGGGGCGCAGCACTTCACCGTCGGCCATGACCCGCTCGTCGACCTCCACCACCCGCTCGTACAGCATGCCCGGCAGGACGATGTGCCGGTCGAAGATGCGGGGGCGGTTCTGGTAACCGATCCGCAGCGCGTCGGCGAAGCCACGCGTGACGACCAGCACCGTGGGTTCTCCCTCACGTTCGAGCAGCGCGTTGGTGGCCACGGTGGTTCCCATGCGCACCGAGGAGATCCGCTCCACCGGGATCGGGGCATCGATGTCCACGCCCAAAGCATCCCGAATGCCGGCCAGGGCCGCGTCCCGATACCTCGGTGGGGTGGCACTGTCCTCGGAGAGCACCTTGCGGGTCATCAGCCTCCCGTCGGGGCGTCGCGCGACGATGTCGGTGAAGGTGCCACCCCGGTCAATCCAGAACTGCCAACCAGACATGTCCAGAGGCTACCGGAGCCGGAAACGGCAGGTAGATGCCCCAACAGGAGGCGCACGACGCACTCCTACCGTGTCGTTGGCCTGCGTGGCTTCCGCAAATGTCAGGGGTGCTGCGTAAGCTCCTTGCATGGTTGACAACGACTCAAGGAACGCAGAGTTGCGGCAGCGATTTGCCGATGTCATGTCAGGCGACGAACTGCAAGACCTCCAGTACGTTTTCGAGCAGGTGGATGCGTGTGGGGGGATGGGCAGCGAGCTTCACCTTGGCCCGCTGCGCCCCGAGTACCGTCGTGCGCCGCTGGAGGACCTGCACGCCTTCCGGCTCCTCATCGACTTCCCCTCCAGCGAGCCACGAATCTGGCGTCTGGTGGAGATCCGCTCGGACGCACGGCTGGAGTGGCTGCACCATTACATCCAGCTGATGTTCGGCTGGCACGAGGCGGGAATCCACCGCTTCGCCCTGGGGGATGGGGGGCCGTTCAGCGAACAGAGCCAGCTCTTCCTGAGCAGCTATGACGATCCCGCCGCAGCAGAACTCAACACCAGCAGCGCCGAGGAGGCCAGCGTCCGGATCGACGAGGTCCTCCAGGCACGGCTGGACGTGCTGCACTACGCCTACAACATCGTGGCCCAGCGCAGCCTGACCATCATGCTGGTGGACAGCCGCAGGGTGCACTCCCGGCTGGAACCCATCGTGGTGCTCGAGGGTGCGGGCGATGCCCCGCCGCAGGAGTACACCGGTCCCCTGGACGACGCGGACGTGGACACCGGGAACTGGTGCCAGTTCAGCACCC
>CAZPSO010000016.1:0-12851 GCA_964588895.1 uncultured Tessaracoccus sp. | reverse complement strand
GTGGAAGAGGCGTGCCGGGAAGTACCGCGGCACCAGCGGCGGCACTCCCCCGGCAGCCGAGAGCTCCACTCCCCTGAGGTGCGGCGGTTCCGGGACAGCCTGACCGACGTGGGGCTGTTGGTGCGTGAAGGCCGGCGCAAGCTGCGGACGAGCGCCCTCGGGGACGAACTCCGGCACGACCCATGGGCCTTGTGGTCCTACCTGAGCGGCGTGCTGCTTCCCACCGAGAGTGGATTGGACCAGGACGCCGCCCTGCTGGTGTTGCTACACGCCGCCACCGGGCAGGGCCACATCGATCTCGACGAGATCTCGCACGCCCTGACACGGGCGGGATGTCGGGTGGGTGAGGACGCCATCTACCGAGGTGACTTCACGCACCTGCCCGCTCTGGGAATCCTCGGCAACCTGACGCGGGATCCCCACGCGGGGGTGGGGTGGGGATTCCACATCAGCGGCGCGGCGTCCATCCTGGCCCGCACTGCCCTGCTGCGTTAGCCCCGGCGGCGGGCAGTCAGCCCGTGGCGTCATCCAGGCGGAATCCCACCTTCAGACCCACTTGGTAGTGGGCCACCTTTCCGTTTTCGATGTGGCCGCGGATCTCGGTCACCTCGAACCAATCAAGGTGTTCCAGGGTGCGCGACGCTCGCGCCACGGCCCCGTCGATGGCCTCCTTGACGCCGTCGGACGAGCTCCCGACGATCTCGATGACCTTGTAGGTGTTGTCGCTCATGCTGGAGCTCCTTTGCTTGTGGCGTACGGGCTTCAAGCCTATGCCGCCACAGGCTGCAAGAGGCCCTCCGGGAGAAACCGCCGCCCGGCACAGCGATGTGCTGTCCTGACCCCCAGCGTGCCTACACTCGGTGACGTCGAGCGGGAGTCCCTGCTCGCGCACTCCGGGGGGCGGGGCCGCAATCGCTGGTCCCGGCAAGCGGCTTCCGCGTGAAGCCGCGCCACCTGGAGGAGAAGACCTTGAGAACCATCATTGCGGCCGTGCGAGGCGGCGTCCTCGCGGCGCTCGGCGCCATCCTGGTGCTGACCCTCGGCGCTGTGACGCCGCTGCAGGCGCACGCGGTGGGGACCCCCGAGCAGGAGCTCAAAGAGCACGCCCGAAACGTCGCCCAGATGTTCGACGCCCACAACCGCGAACGACGGGCCCATGGTTTGGGCGCCCTCGTCTTCTCCCCATCGATTTCCCTGGGGCTCTCCCAGCCGTTCACGAACACCCTCGCCCGCAACGGCACCACCAACCTCTGGCACAACAGCGGCACGGAGATGTCGAGGTTCGGCCGGTTCACGGGCGAGAACGTCGCGGTCGCAACCCGAGCCACGGGTGAGTCGATGACCCAACAGTGGATGAATTCATCAGGGCACCGCGCCAACATCCTTCGACCGGAGTTCACGATCATGGCCGTCGGGTTCGCCAATGCCGACAACGGGTCACACCTGCACTACGGCACCGTCAACTTCTTCGCCTCCAGCGAGGTGGCGGGAAGGACATACGCCACCGGCGCCGAGTGGTTGCGCTCCCTCGATGAGCCGGCGTCGTCCAGCCCCACCGTCAACGTGTACCTGACGCCGGGAACCCATCACGTCAACGGTCGGCAATGGCGCACCTCGTGCGAGTCCTACTCCCAAACCCTGCGCTGCCGCACGGACATCTGGGGCACGCAGACCCGCAGGGTCGGGAACTCGTGGGTCTCCAGCAATGGGTGGGTGTTCAACAACCTCACCTACGCACCGTCGCCCCGCACGCTGTGGACGGGCAACCCGCTCGGGGGATACGGCCGGGTGGGTGGCACGGCACGCTGGTCGACCGATTCCCACCAGTGGCGCACCGAGTGCGACACTTCCCTGACCGGGGCTGGCGGTTGTCGTTCCTTCATCGTCGCCACCGTGGTGGAGAGCTACCGCAACGCGCGCGGTGGCACGTCGTTCAGGTACGTCACCAAGGAGGTCTTCAACAACATGGTCCTGTTCAGCTGACCTCGCGTCAATCGAGCCGCCCGGTAAGGCGCTTCAGCCGCTGCAAGCTCGCCCCGTCCAGACCGATGATCTTCGCGGTCTTGCCCCGTTGGGCGTACTTGCCCAGTACCGCGTCGAGCGTGGCCACGGTGGAGGCGTCCCACACATCCGCGTCCGTGAGGTCGATGATCACGCGTTCGGGATCGTCGGCGTAGTCAAACTGGTACACCAAGTCGTTGCTCGACGCCCAGAACAGCTCACCCGTCACCCTGTAGCGGCGCACGTCGATGACACCGTCCCCGTCGGCGTCGATCTCCGAGACCTTCTCCACCGTGGTCAGGTGGGCCACGCGCCGGGCAAAGGCGATCATGGCCGTGACCACGCCCAGGATCACACCGATGGCCAGGTTGTTGGTGGCAACGGTGGCGATGATGGTCACCGCCATCACGGCGGTCTCCGACAGGGGCATCAGCCGCAGGGTGCGGGGGTGGATGCTGCGCCAGTCCATGGTGCCGACGGAGACCATGATCATGATGCCCACGAGCACGGCCATCGGGATCCGGCCCACCACGTCCCCCACGGCCACGAGCAGGACCATCAGGAAGAAGCCGGCGAAGAACGTGGACAGGCGGGTGCGGGCCCTGGACTCCTTCACGTTGATCATGGTCTGGCCGATCATCCCGCAGCCACCCATCCCGCCGAAGAGGCCGGTGATGATGTTGGATGCGCCCTGGCCCCACCCCTCACGTGTCTTGTTGGAGTGGGTGTCGGTGATGTCGTCCACTAGTTTCGCTGTCATCAGCGATTCCATCAGCCCCACCAGCGCGAAAGCCAAGGCGTAGGGGGCGATGATCTGCAGCGTCTCCAGGGTCCACGGCACGTCCGGGAAGAACAGCCGGGGCAACGACGTCGGCAGTTCGCCCTGCCCGGCCACGTTGGGCACGTTCCAGCCGAAGACGAGGACCAGGCCGGTCACCACGAGCACGGAGACCAGCGGCGCGGGCACCGCGGTCGTCATCTTGGGCAGGGTGATGATGATGAAGATCGACAGGGCCACCAGCGGGTAGACCAGCCACGGGATGTCCGGACCGATCAGGTAGGGCAACTGCGCCATGAAGATCAGGATGGCCAACGCGTTGACGAAGCCCACCATGACGCTGCGCGGGATGAACCGCATCAACTTGGCGACGCCCAGCACGCTGAGGATGATCTGGATGGTGCCGCCGAGCAGGACGGTGGCGATCAGGAAGTCAAAGCCATGCTCGCGCGTCACGGGCGCCACCACCAAAGCGATGGCACCGGTGGCTGCCGAGATCATGGCCGGTCTCCCGCCGAGGACGGCGATGCTCATGGCGAGCACCACGGAGGCCCACAGGCCCACCGACGGATCCACCCCGGCGATGATCGAGAACGAGATGGCCTCCGGGATCAGGGCCAGGGCGACCACGAGGCCGCCCAGGAGCTCCGTGCGCAGTTTGCGGGGCGACTTCAGGGCCGCGAGGACCGAGTCCGGATCCTGCTGGGAGTGCCGGGTCTTCTTTGCAGGAGACGTGCTGGATGACATGGCTCACGATCACATTCGACGAGCGCTCGGCTGATCCACGCAGGATCCTCCTGCGCGACGGTGGCGGGGACGCGCTGAACCCTAGTCCGCCGGTGATGGGGAGGGCAACCCTCGTACCGGTGCGCGGACAGGTGTCTTCAGCGTCGCTTGATCATGGCCGCGAGCAGGGCTCCGATGCCGATGCCCGTGGCGGCCCCGACCCCGTAGCCGAATCGGCTGGCCACCTTCATGCCGGTGGCCGCCACCTTCTGGTTGACCATGACGTTCTCGTCAGGATCCGTGACGGAGGCGGGATCGAAGTTTGCGGTGCGCAGGGACTCAGGGGTGCGCGTTGCCGCCATTCTGGTGATCCGCGCCCTCTGCTTCTGCTTGTCCACCTCCACGCGCTCCCGGGTGGCCGCCAGGGCCACGGGTTCGGGTTCCTCGTCCTCGACGTCCATCGTGACGCCCCTGGCCTTGTTGCGCGCCGAACGCTCCAACTCCTGCACGTAGACCTCCGACGTTCCCACCCAGGCCGCGATCAGCAGGATCAGGGTGGCCAGCGTGTTGAACACCAGCATGAGCACGATGATGGGACCGAAGATGGTGGCTGCAGCGTTCCCGCTGAAAGCACTGAACAGCACACCGGCCAGCTGCTGGATGAGCATGATGATCAGGCCACCCACCGTGGTGCCGATCATGAAACTGCGCACGCTGGTGGTTTCCCCGGGGAGGGTGAAGAAGATGAACGCGAACAGCAACCACCCCGCGAGGAAGGTCAGGGCGATGGTGATGCCGCGCAGGATCAGCGAGATGCCCGTCACGTGGTCCAGCCCGAGCCAGCCGATGATCTGTTCGGAGAGTTGCGTGCCGACGACCGTCAGGCCGGTCGCCACCACGACGCAGATCAGCAGGCCCAGGAAGATGACCAGGTTCTCCAGCAGTTCCAGCACGAAGTTGCGCTTCTCGGAGGCCTGCGAGAACTTGTCGCGCCACATGACGCGGAGGGCCCGCTTCAGGTTGCCCACCCATTTGGATCCCGTGTACGCGGCGGTCAGGATGGCCAACACCGTGAAGCTTCGCCACTGGCTCAGGACAGTGTCCACGGCCTCCCCCACCGTGTCGCCGGCCTCACCGGAGCCCACGGCGTCGCGGATGGCCTGCATCACGGGTTCCAGCAGGTCGGGGCGCAGCACGTTCAGGGTGTACCCGAGGGCGGAGATGCCGAACATCAGCACCGGCACCATGGACAGGATGGAGAAGTAGGTGACGGCCGCTGCGAACAGCGGTCCGAGCCGGGAGGTGTAGCGGTTGACCGCCGCCAGGATGTGCTGGGCCCAGGGCTTGTTCACGAGGGAGTCGATGAGCGCTTTCACGCCCCCGAGACTATCGCCGGCGTGGAGCCACCACGATCATTCGGGCACTCCCGCGGGCAGTGGCTCCCTCAAACGGCTCGGGAACGACGTCGCAGTGCCAGTTCGTCCGGCGTGTCCTGCGAGGCTGCGGGCTCCGCTCGTTCGGCGGGAAGCGCAGTCAGGGTGCCCTCGATCTCCTTCCAGACACTGGAAACCGAGATCAGGAACATGCCCTGCCCTCCCTTGGACAGGTCGTAGAGTTCGTTGGCGGAGGTGCACTCGTAGACACTGAACCCGTCGCTCAGGAGGGTGATCTCCGTGAGGTCCTCCACCCCGCGGGCCCGGAGGTGGTCAATGGCGACGCGGATCTGCTGCAGTGAGATGCCCACGTCGAGGAATCTCTTGACCACGCGCAGGAGCAGGATGTCGCGGAAGGAGTAGAGGCGTTGGGTACCGGAGCCCCCGGCCTCGCGGATCTCGGGCACGACAAGACCCGTGCGGGCCCAGTAGTCGAGCTGGCGGTAGGTGATGCCCGCCACCTTGTGGGCCACCGTCCCGCGGAAGCCCATGTCGCTGGGCAGCGGTGCAAAATCGCCGTCGAACAGCAGATCCTGGAGGGGTGC
This sequence comes from uncultured Tessaracoccus sp., assembly GCA_964588895.1. Classification (GTDB taxonomy): domain Bacteria; phylum Actinomycetota; class Actinomycetes; order Propionibacteriales; family Propionibacteriaceae; genus Arachnia. The sequence goes on along the minus strand of CAZPSO010000016.1, from coordinate 7,368 downwards.
GTTTCCTGCCGGCTTGCTAGACACTTTTCCTCGCTCACGGGTGAATGACATTGTCGTAACCACAGCAATGTGACTCTGACGCTAACCCTCGGATCGCGCTGCAGTCAACGACACGCCCAAGACCGGCCCGGGAATTCGGCCGACCTCAAGTGGCACTTGAGACCGACTGCGAGTCTACCCTGACTTGGCCGGCCTCGGCCGCTCAGGGGCCTTCGGCCTCGAAGTCGTCAGGATTGACGGATTCCAGGAACTCCTTGAACCGCTCCACCTCGTCTGCGTCGTCCTCGTCAACTTCAACTCCGACCTGGTCCATGACAGCGTCCAGGCACTGGATGGGCCACCCCAGACGCAGGGCGACGGCGATCGCGTCACTCGGCCTGGAGTCGAGGCTGAGCTCACCGGACTCGATGACGGCGTAGTAGATGCCCTCGGAGACGTCGGTGATGCGCACCGTGCCCTCGTCCTCACCGGCCAGCAGCAACAAGTTGGCGACGAGGTCATGCGTGAGGGGTCGCACCGGTTTGGCGCCGTCTTCCAGGGCGATGGCGATGGCGGCGGCGTCCACCGGGGAGATCCAGATCGGGATGACCCGGGAACCCTCCTGTTCCTGCAACAGCAGGACAGGGGCATCCTCTGGCGCGGCCAGCCGGATTCCGACGACGTCAAGCTCGATCATGACGCCCACACTACCGTTTCGTTTGCTGCTATCTGGCGATGTTGCCATGCAGCATGGCCGCGTGCGCCTGCAGCACACTTCGATACACCTCGGCCTGCACCTCGCGCGGAACTCCGGCCCGCCGCTGGTAGGGCGTCAGGGCCTGTTCCACCAACGCCGCCTCTGCCATCGCGGCCTGCTGGATGACGCGCAGTTGGCGTGGATCGATGCCGAAACTGCCCAGTCTTTTCGCGGCGGCGGCGATGGCCACGGCTTCCCGCCCATACAGGTTGGTGCCGGGGCGCACGGAGATGATCTTGGCACGCTCCAGCTCGATGAGCGCGGCCTCCCCCAACCCGGACTCGGCCAACAGCTGCCTGCGAGTGAGCATGCGCGCCCCGCCCCGAGATTGCCGGGGCGGCGCGGGACGCAGGGCCTCCGGTGGCGAGGGCTGGGAGGTGGGGGCCACGTCGGGCACCTCCTCCCCACGGTCAAGTGCCTCCAGCTGCTCGCGGATCACCTTCAGCGGCAGGTACTTGTCACGCTGGGCGCGCAGCACGAACAGGAGGCGGTCGACATCAGTCTGGCTGAAGCGCCGATACCCCGACGGGTGGTCCCGGTCCGGAGCCACCAGTCCCTCGGACTCGAGGTAGCGGACCTTGGACACGGAGATGTCGGGGAACTCTCCCCGGATAATCTCCAGCACTTGCCCGATTGTGCGGGGAGTACTGGACATGCGGTTCAGCCTTGCTCTCCCAGGGAAAAGGTGGCGCGGTACTTGCCGATCTGGATCTCGTCGCCCTGCCGCAGCCTGGCCCTGTCGTCGACGAGGGTGCGGTTGATGTAAGTTCCGTTCAAGCTGCCCAGGTCCTCGAGGTAAATTTGGCCGGCATCGCGGGTGAACTTGGCGTGGTGACGCGAGACGGTGATGTCGTCGAGAAAGATGTCTGACTCGGGGTGACGTCCGACGGTGGTGATGTCCTGGTCGATCAGGAACCGCGCCCCGCCGCCGTCGCCACGCTTGACGATCAGCAACGCGTTGCCGGCAGAGAGTTCACTGACGGCGCTCTCCTCTTCGGGCGTGAGGTCGTTTTCGCGTTCCTCTTCCTTGAACGAGGGGAACATGGTGGTGGTGTCGCCGGTGCTCACGTACAGCTGCGCCCCACAGTTGCTGCAGAACCGTGCACCTGGCTGCGAATCACGTCGACACTGGGGACACTTCATTTCCGACTCCCTCCACCTTCTACTCGGCCTCAACGCCATGTTTCCACCCTACAGACTTGCGGTCACCGGCCACAGGGGCCCGCCCGAAAAGTCTAGGCTACCGGGGTCTCGCGTGTTCCGGATCGTCAGGGTCAACAACGGCGGTGACCTCGATCCGTTCCTCCTGCTCGATCGATACCTCCCCGCCCACACGGGGGCCCTCGATCTCGCTGACCAGGCCACCCCTGAACCGGGCGCCGGCCTCAAGGGTCGCCGGGTCGCCAATCGCCTCGATGACGATGGGACGCTCCAGGACCTGTCCGTCCAGGACGAGGCGTCCCTCGTCGTCCAGCGCCAGCCAGGACGAGACGGTCATGCGAACCGAGTCGTTGAACTCAAGCACTTCGGCGCCCGCGTCACGCAACTCCTCCACGCCATTGAGCAGGACCTCGGGCGTCACCGTCCGTGCCGGGTCTTGGATGGTGATGCGGATGCCCGGGCCCACTGCCGGCACGGTTCCAGCGAGGATCTGCAGCTGCTCGAGCCGGCGCTGGGCCTCGGCCTCCGCGGCTTCCACACCGGCCGCACCGCTGGCGAGGTCGTCGCGGGTGCCCTGCAGGTCCCGGACTTCGGTCTCCAGGCGTCGCGTCTGCGCCGCGGCGTTGTCCAGCAGCTGCACTAGTTCGTCGCGGCGCATGTTGCCGTAGACGTCCTGGGTGGATTGCGCCCGCACGGTGACCACCACCATCAATGCGGTGAGGAAGAGCACCAGGGCCACCACGGCCTGGCCCCGGCCCAATGCCAGCAGGTTGCGCCACCGCAGAGGCTGCACGCGGGGCTCCGCGGCGTCGGGGCCCTGGGCATCGACGGACTCGTCGCCGACCGGGTGCGCGCGTCGGGGCTCAGGCATGGAAGATTGCCCTGCGGATGGCGGCCGCGTTGGTGAAGATGCGGATGCCCAACACCACGATCACCGCGGTGGACAGCTGCGCACCGACTCCGATCTGGTCCCCAACGAAGACGATCAGGCCGGCGATGACCACGTTGGAGATGAAGGAGACGGCGAAAACCTTGTCCGAGAACACACCCTCCAGCCAGGCACGGGCCCCACCCATGATGGCATCCAGGGCCGCGACGATGGCGATGGGCAGGTAGGGCTGCAGGAACAACGGCAGTGACGGTTCCACCAGCACGCCCAGGATGATCCCGGCGATCAACGCGAGTATGGCCAACATCGGCTACTCCCCCTTCCTGGCATGATGCAACTGCATCCGCGGCACTGCCGGCAACTCGAGGACTCCGTCGGCTGCCCCCACATCGAAACCGATTCCATAGTTGCGCGAGATGTGGAACCACCATGATGCCGCAGCCGTGCGCGCGAAACGCGCCTGCAGGAGCGATGGGTCCCCGATGGCCTCCACCCGGTAGGGCGGGCTGAGCGACACGTAGTCGACCGTGATGGCCGCACCCGCAGAACGGATGGGGGTGGAGTTGGTGACACGTCGACCGTTGATGGCGAGCGCCTCCGCACCGGACTGCCACAAGCCGTTGACCAGCCGTGACAGGTCACCGTCCAGCACCAGTGATTCCGAGTCCCCGCGCCCGGGCGCGTCGTCGGCCAGGATGACGATACCCGGCCCGATCACGCCCACTGCGCCGGTGATCGGCTCCAGTCGTGCGAGTTCCTGTTGCAGGCCCGGGTCCACCACCCCCGCGTCGCTCAGGGACCTGATCTCGGTCTCAAGGGCCGTGACTTCGTCCCGTAGCTCCAGCAACCGCGCCTGCTCGGCCTCCACCAGCGCCACCAGTTCCGCCCGCTCGGCCTCCACGTCCACCGCTGTGCGGGTGGTGCGCAGTCCCGCCACCACCAGCAGCGCCACCAGGACAACTGTGACCAGGGTGCGCACCAGACGGTGTCGGTCCGGCACGGGCCCCGGCGTGAGGTACTCGGGTTCGAGCGCACCGTCCCGCACGTCCGACAAGAGGCTCATCGACCAGTCGGGGCGCGTGATGCGCGAGGTGGTCATGTGACCTCGGTGCGGTGCTGAGTCACCAACAGGCGCGTAACGCGTACGTACAGGAAACCGGCCGCCCAGTAGAGCACGGTACCGAGGATGGCGAAGATCCACCCCGCGATTCCCAGCCACGCAAGGTCGAACTCATCGGAGTACCCGAGCAGGAGGACGGGAAACGCCAGTAGGAGGAGCATCGTGGCCACCTTGCCCACGTGGTTCACGGGCAGCGAATCGCGACCGACGCGCTTCAACACCGGGACCAACAGGGCCAGCATCACGTCGCGGAGCACCAGGATGGCCGGCAGCCACCAGGGGACGATGCCGCGGATGGCCAACGCCAGGACGGCCACCACGATGTAGAGGCGATCCGCCACCGGATCGAGCTTCGCGCCCAGTGGGGATCGCTGCTTGAGCCGCCTGGCCAGGAAACCGTCGAGCCAGTCCGTGGCTCCGAAGATAACCAGGAGGATCACGGCCGCCGTGTCCATGCCCATCACGATCAACACGCCGAAGACCAGCACGGACAGCAGCCGGAGGAACGACAGGACGTTGGGGATGGTCACGATGCGGTCGGTATCGAATTCCTGGGGGGCCACGACGGAGTTCACTCCCCCAGCCTACGAGACGAGGCCGGGTTCAGGCATCAGGGATCGCCCGGAGTGGGGCCCGCATCGCCCAGCGCCGCCAGGAGCATCGGGCCGATGTGCTGCCAGCCCCAGCGCCGGGCGTGCTCATGGGCCGCCTGGGGGTCGGGGCGGAGGGCCAGCACGTGCCTCACTGCGTCCGCTGCAGCTGGTACGTCACCCGACGGGAACAGGGCTGCCAACCCTTCCGTGACGGCGTCCGCGGTGGTCTCGCGGAACCCGGGCAGGTCGCTGGCCACCACGGCACACCCTGCGGCCAAAGCCTCGACGAGCACCAACCCAAAGCTCTCCCCCCTGCGATTGGGGGCCACGAGCACGTCGCAGTGCTGGAGCACCTCCAGCCGATCCTCCTCGGACATCAACCCGTGTCCGGTCACCGGCCGGGGCGCCTGCCTGGTGCCGGGCCCGATGGCGACGCACTCCACCTCGTCGCCCAGGTGCGCAGCCAGGGCGACGAAGTCCGCGAAACCCTTGCGGGGATCCTCGGCACGCCCCAGGAACACCACGCGGGGACGCCCACCCCCACGCCAGCCACCGCCCTCGGGGGCGCGTCGCGGGGGCGGGGGCATGACGATGGCGTTGGGCAGCACGCGCGGGGCCTTGCCCGTGGCGGCCAGGGCGGTGGCCTGGGCGGCCTGGGAGACGGCCAGGGATCGACGTGGTGGCAGCTTGCGGGCACGCCATCTCAGCGCTCGAGCGAGGGGAGTTGGCACGCCGAAACTGGCGTGGTGCGTCACCAGCAGGCTGCCCGCCCGTCGGGCGGCTGCGTAGGCGATCCCGGGCGTCAGCGGTTCGTGGACGTGCACCACGTCGGCCTGCCCGGCCAACCTCCGGGCGGCCCGGGCCTGCCAGGGCGCCACCGCAAGGCGGGCGATCGATCCGTTGAACGCCAGCGGCAGGGAGCGGCCCACCAGTTCCAGTCGCACACCGTCCGGGGCCCGGAACGGGCGGGTCCCGGGGGCGATCACGGTGACGTCGATGCCCTGGCTCGCAAGCCAGGAGGCCTCACCCAGGGCATGGGTGGCCACACCGCCCGGCACGTCCAGCGAGTAGGGACACACGACTGCTACCCGCATGTCTCAACGCACCTGCCTCATCATCAGCCAACTGGTGGGATGGCGACGCGCGCTGTCGACGAAATCGTCCACGACTGACTGCATCATGTCTCGCACGGGCCCGCGGGGCACGGGATCCGAGACGGCCATCTGGACACGATCACCGTCGAAGTGGATGGCGACGGTGCGCAGGTCTGCCCCGGTGCGGCGGGCCAGAAGTGCGGGACCGGCCGGCACGTGGGCAGTCACGCCGCCGAAGTCCGTGGGGATGCCGTGGCCGCTGAGATCCCGATCACTCAGCAGGCACACCATGGATCCTGCGCGCACATCGTCGGCCAGCACCGTCATCAGCTGGGGATGATCAACCGGGTGGATGTCCATCCCCATGCCGGCCCGGGCCTCGGTGAACACCTCGAACAGGCCATCGGGCAGCCGCTCCGCCACGGAGACCACCTTGATGCCGATTCGGGCGCACCATGCCCCGGCGAAGTCCCAGCTGCCCATGTGCGGCAGGGCGAGCACCAGTCCCGTCTCCGACAGCGACGTGTGCAGCTTGGCCACGTCCGCTTCGGGGATGGAGGCCCGTTCGAGCACGTCGGGGTCACTCCATCGGGCCAGGGACAGCGACATCAGGTTGTTGCGCAGCCAGTTGCCCACCAGTTCGCGCCGCTGTGCCCGGGTGGGTGGCCTCCCCGTGAGGCGCTCCACATTGGCCTCCCAGGCGGGCACCCCCGCCGGCGACCACGTGCCGATGACCCACCCGCCAGCCGAGCAGATGACGTTGCGAGCCCAGTGCGGCAGCCTCGACCCGATCGCCCAGGCCAGGGCGGTGCTGCGAGCGCCCATCAGTGGTTCCATGCGTCGGCGAGTTGCCGACGTGCATCCCCCAGCAACTGCGGCAGCGCGCGAGTGTTCCCGATCACGGGAAGGAAGTTCATGTCACCGTTCCAGCGGGGCACCACATGCTGGTGCAGGTGCATCGCGATCCCGGCGCCCGCGACGTCGCCCTGGTTGATGCCCAGGTTGAACCCGTGCGGGGCGCTGACCTTGCGCAGGACCCGCATCGCTTGTTGTGACAGGGATCCGATCTCGGCCAGCTCCTCGTCGGTTAGGTCCGTGAAGTCAGCCACGTGGCGGTAGGGGCATACGAGCAGGTGGCCCGGGGAGTAGGGGAACAGGTTCATCACGACGAAGGCGTGTTCGCCGCGGTGGACGATCAAGCCCTGCTCGTCACCGGTTTCCGGGCTGGTGCAGAACGGGCAGGAGGCGTCATCCTTGGGCTTGCCCTCCCCCTGGATGTAGACCATCCGGTGGGGTGTCCACAGGCGCTGGAACGCGTCGGGCACACCTGCGAGCGAGTCGCTGGACTCGATCTCAGGCTCCATCGTCGGCTCCCGCGGTGGGCGCCTCATTGGAGCGCGACGCGATGAACCGGGTGATCTCCTCCACGGCCTGATCGACGGGGACGCCGTTGCGCTGCGACCCGTCGCGATACCTGAACGAGACGTTGCCGCCGTCGCGGTCCTCGCCACCGGCGATCAGCATGAACGGCGCCTTCGACTTCTGGGCGTTGCGGATCTTCTTGCCGAAGCGGTCGTCGGAGGTGTCCACCTCGACGCGCAGACCGTGTGCGCGCAGTCTGGTGGCCACGTCGTCCAGGTAGTCGTTGAACTCCTCCGCGACGGGAATCGCCAGCACCTGCACCGGGGCGAGCCAGGCGGGGAAGGCGCCGGCGTAGTGCTCGAGCAGCACGCCGAAGAAGCGTTCGATGGAGCCGAACAGGGCGCGGTGGATCA
>CAZPSO010000015.1:0-19946 GCA_964588895.1 uncultured Tessaracoccus sp. | reverse complement strand
GATGCGCAAGAACATGCCCCCGGAGGCGCTCGAAGGCCCCATGGCGCAGCAACAGAAGATGATGCTGTACATGTTCCCGGTGATCTATGCCGTGACCACCGTCTTCATCCCCATCGGCGTGCTGATGTACTGGCTCACCACCAACCTGTGGACCATGGCGCAGCAGGGCCTCCTGATCCGCAACAACCCCGCCCCCAACACGCCCGCGTACCTCGACTGGGAGGACCGGATCCGGGCCAAGGGCAAGGATCCCGACCAGATCATGGCGGAACGGGCTGCGAAGCGTCGTCGGACCAAGACAGCGCAGGCCACGTCGTCGCGAGGCTCGTCCACGGCATCCGCGGATACTGATGTGCAGGTGGAGGAGACCACCGAGGACGCCGCCCCCCGCATCCAGCGCCAAGCAGTGCAACGACAGACCATCCGGACGGCCGAGGACGGCAAGAAGGTGGTCCGACGCCAGCCGCGCGCCCAATCGCGTGCTGCCCGAAAGACCAAATGATCCCCGGCCGAGGCCGACTAGAACTGGAGACCAAGCATGACTGAGACCAACACTCCCGAGAAGACCGACACAGAGAAGAAGACCGACACGGAGAAGCGGTCACCGTCGGAAATCCTGCTCGCCGAGGGCGACCTCGTGGCGGACTACCTCGAGGAACTCCTGGACATCGCGGACCTCGACGGCGACATCGAGAACTCCGTCTCCAATGGCCGAGCCCAAGTTGTCATCGACACCGAATCCGAGCAGCTCGTCGGCAAGGAAGGCAGTGTGCTCGAGGCGTTGCAGGAACTTTGCAGGCTCGTCGTGATGGCCGAGACCGGCAACCGCTCCAGGCTGACGCTGGATGTGGCCGGCTACCGGGACAAGCGCCGGGCGGAACTCGTCGCTCTTGCCAAGGACGCCATCGCCGAGGTGAACGAGACGGGTGAGCCGGTCAGGATGGCTCCTTTCAACGCCTTCGAGCGCAAGATCGTGCACGACGAAGTGGCTGCCGCCGGACTGGTGAGCGAGTCGGAGGGCGAGCCCCCTCACCGCCGCGTGATCGTGAGCAAGAACTGATCCGCCCCGAGATGAGCCAGGACTCCGCGGAGGCACTCAGTGCCTCCGCAATGGCTCATGCCTTCCCGGGATCCACTGACGCGCTGCGGCGCTACGCCGAGATCCTCGGGTCCCGCGGAGTGGAATGGGGTCTGTTGGGCCCCAGCGAGGGCGACAGGTTGTGGAGCCGACACATCTCCAACTCGCTGGCTCTGGTCGCCCTCCTGCCCCAGGGCGTCGACGTGGCTGACGTCGGTTCCGGGGCAGGCCTGCCCGGCATCCCTCTTGCCATCGTCCGGCCCGACCTCAGCATCACCCTGATCGACTCGCTGGCCCGGCGCGTGAAGTTCTTGGAGCTGGCCGTCGAGGAACTGGACCTCGGGGGTCGCGTGACGATAGTGCGGGGGCGCGCCGAGGAACAGAGGAAGCGCACCTTCGACGTCGTCACCGCACGCGCGGTGGCTCCTCTCGATCGACTCCTGAAGTGGACCACCCCCCTGTTCGTGCCGCGTGGCGAGTTGTTGGCTCTCAAGGGCGAGACGGCCGAGGACGAGATCAGCCAAGCCCGCGCACTCCTGGAGCGCTCGCGCCTCACGGCCGAGGTGCTGGAAGTAAGAGCAGCGCCCCCCGTCGAGGGCACACGAGTGATTCGGGTCCGCGCAACGTAGAGTCCAGTAGACATATCGTTTTATCGATATGTCGATCTCTGGTTCGGTCTCGGCTTCTTGGCTTGTCCACATCGCGACGACCAGTGCGCGGTCTTTGGGTGCTGGACCGGCGCGCGTTTGGACGGACCTGCTGTAGACCTGACTGGGCGGAGCGACGGAACATGGCCCTCGATCCCGTAGTCGTGAGGGCCCTGAGCAAAGGCGCGCGCGGAGCCACAGTGGTGCCGTGGAGGAGTGTGGCAACCCTCCAGGCAAGCTTCGCTCTCCGGCGCGGGCTTCTACCCGGCTCCTCCCCCGCGCAGTCGCCGGGAGTCTCGGGACACGGACCATGCTGCATGATGCCAAGGCTGGGCTGCAGGCAACCTGGGGCGGTGTTCTCGTGGTGACTGCCCGACCCGCGCCCCCAGGAGCTGGATGCAGGGGCGGGGACCGATTGAGAGGGCGGCACCACCGCAGGCGTCGGACGTCGAAGTTGGGCAGGGGCCCCACCGTCGAAGCCGCTGCCCTCCTGGAAGGCCTTGGCTGTGTGGGAGCAGTTCGACACGGGAAAGACCCAGCCGGCCCGGAACATGCCGGAGCCGGGCGGGATGGGGACGTGTGACCGCTACCGACGGCGAGGGTCGTGGTCGCAAAGGAATCAGGCGTTGGGCGTTTCACGTGAAACGTGTCGAGTCGAACGTTTCGGCACCGACCGGTAGAGTGGCCTCGCACGAAGGAGGCGCAATGGCACTGTTCTTTCGCAAGAAGAACAACGACCCAACAACCAGCATCCCTCAGGACGCGGAAGCCCCTTGGAAGGATCACAACAGCGTTTCACGTGAAACGCGCATCAAGACCCCGCCCGCCCCGCGCCGAGCCGCCTACGACAGCCCCGACGAACTCGGCACCGAGGACGAGTACGGCTTCGAATTGGAAGAGGAAGTACCAGAGCTCGTACTCCCCCGCCCCAACGCGCCACGCGTCATCGTGGTGGCCAACCAGAAGGGTGGCGTAGGGAAGACAACGACCGCGGTCAACATCGCGATGGCGCTCGCCATGGGGGGTTTGAACATCCTGGTCGTCGACATTGACCCCCAGGGCAACGCGTCCACGGCGCTGGGTGTCGACCACCGTCCGGGCACCCGTGGCACCTATCAGGTCTTGATCGACGGCGAAGAGATCATCGAACTGGTGCAACGCAGCCCCCACACCCCCAACCTCCATGTTCTTCCCGCCTCTATCGAGCTGGCCAATGCGGAGTTGGAGCTCGTGAACATGGCGGGGCGCGAAACCCGGATGAAGAAGGCCTTGGGCCGTTACATCGACGGGTCGCAGGTGGACTACGTGATCTTCGACTGCCCCCCGTCACTGGGATTGCTGACCCTCAACGCCCTGGTGGCGGCCAGCGAAATCATGGTGCCCATCCAGTGCGAGTACTACGCCCTCGAGGGTGTAACTCAGCTGCTCGACACGATTCGACGGGTGAAGGGCAACCTCAACGATGGTTTGGAGCTCAGCACGGTCCTGTTGACCATGTTCGACTCGCGCACCAACCTCTCCAACGAGGTTGCACGTGAAGTCAGGAAGCATTTCGCCGAACAAACACTGAACGTCGAGATCCCCCGTTCCGTCCGCATCGCCGAGGCACCCAGCTACGGCGAGACGGTGTTGACCTACCAACCGAAATCTGCCGGCGCAATCGCCTATCTCAGGGCCGCCGAACAGATGGCCGAAGCCGCAAAGTAGCGTAGAAGGAGCACAAACATGGCAGCCACGAGGCATTCCGGACTGGGACGGGGATTGGGTGACCTGTTCGCGCGCACCGAAGAAGACGACGACGACAAACCGGTGGCACTCAAGGACGGCTCCTACTTTGCCGAGCTCCCCCTCGAGACGATCAGCCCCAACCCCAGGCAGCCCCGTACTGTTTTTGATGAGGACGAGCTCGCGGAACTGACCGCCTCCATCGCCGAGTTCGGAGTTCTGCAACCGGTCGTGGTGCGGGCGGTGGGCAAGGGCCGGTTCGAGCTGGTCATGGGCGAGCGGCGCTACCGGGCTAGCCAAGCGGCCCACAAGGACACCATTCCGGCGATTGTGCGGGGAACTGAGGATACCGAACTCCTGCGGGATGCCCTGCTGGAGAACCTGCACCGTGCCAACCTCAACCCGCTGGAGGAGGCGCGCGCCTATGAGCAGCTGCTGGACGATTTCGACTGCACGAAGGAAGAACTTGCCCGCCGCATCCACCGCAGCCGTCCCCAAATATCCAATACCCTCAGGCTGCTCAATCTACCCGCCACCATCCAGATCAAGGTGGCGGCGGGTGTCCTCAGTGCGGGTCATGCCCGGGCCCTGCTCGGCTTGGAGGACACCCGCTCCCAGGAGCTGCTGGCGGAGCGGATCATCGCAGAGGGCTTGTCCGTGCGGAGCACCGAGGAGATCGTCGCCGTGGGGGAGGGTGGGGCCCGCAAGCAGCGCGCTGCACGCGTGACAAGACTCCCTTCTGAACGGGAACAGTCGCTGTCGCGCCAGTTGAGCGACCACTTCGACACTCGCGTCAAGGTGGACATCGGCCGCTCCAAGGGGCGGATCGTGATTGAATTCGCTGGCGCGGATGACCTGCAGAGGATCATGGCCATCGTCGATGAGCAAACCATTCATCCATAAACCGATAAGGCGATTAATAGATTCAGAGACATGTCGATAAAACGATTTGAGGCGGACAGTAGGATGAAACCCGTGAGTGACCAGCCCATCCAACACGCCCCTCAAGGCCGACCTGCCGAGGCGAACACGCCCGTGATCGATGCCGAAGATCTCCAAGGGGTGCGCTCCGCATTGCTGCGGTACCGCGTGATGGCGTGGGTGGTGGGTGTCCTGCTCGCCGTGCTGGTGCTCGTCGGTGTCCCGCTGAAGTACGGGTGGGGCATCGACACGGTTGTCACTTGGACCGGGGTTCCGCACGGCTGGCTCTACATGGTGCTGCTCATCACGGCGTACGACCTGTCCCGACGTGTGAAGTGGTCCCTGTGGTGGGTGCTCGGGATCATGGCTGCCGGTACCGTGCCGTTCCTCTCTTTCGTGGCCGAACACTTTGCCACCAGGGATGTGCAGCGTCGGCTCGCCGCATCAGAGGCTGCTGGCGAGTAGCTGGGACTCGGTTCAAGCGGATTGGGCCATCAGCCGGCAGCGGGATGGGCGGAATGCCCCGCTGGCTTCGCCTCTTCCCGGAACCCGCGGGCCACGATCGCCGAGAAGACGACGGCTGCACCGGCGAAGACCCACCACTGGAGGGCGTAACCCTGGTGCATGCCAGATCCCTCCTGCTCGGGAAGCACCACATGGGCAGCGTCCAGGCCGTAGTCAGCGGCGCCTTCGGGCAGCAGTGTGACATAACCGGCCACCAGGGGCTGCGGCCAGGACTGCACCAGGTTCTGCAGGCGCAGGGAGGTCAAAGACCCTTCGGGCGCGTCCGCGGGAACGCTCCCGGGAATGGTCGGATCGCTCGATGTGAAGACCCCCACGAGCTGAGTTGGGGCCTCCGAGATGCCCGCGGGTTGGATGGGGCTGGTGCCCTCACCCAGGACCACGGCCACATGACGGCCGTCGTCCTGCCGGAAGGCACCCACATAACGCATGGGCTGACCCGTTCCGACGTGGAGGGAAACGTCGGGCAGGAAGTGCCCGGACACGCTCACCCGGCGGCCGTAGATGTCCTCGACCGTGCCGTCGTCCCGCACACTCTCCGCCAACATCACGGGCGGTTCGGCCAGGCGCTGTGACGCCACGTCCTCAATGGACTCCTGGTACCGGCTGGTCTGCCAAAGACCGAGCACGATCATGCCGAGACCCACCGCAACCCCGATGGTCACGGCCAGGACCTGTTTTGTGCGGACGCTCATGTCAGCGCCTGGCGAGGGCCACGAGTTGCGCGAAGACGGCGCCCAGCTCGAGTCGGGCCGCCTCGATGGCCAGTGGTGCCAGCGACGTTTCCGTCATCCCGGGAGCCACGTTGCCCTCGATGAAGACAGGGGTGCCGTCGGGCCGGACCATGATGTCGGTGCGGGACAGATGACGCAGTCCCAGGGCGGTGTGCACGTCCAGGGCGAGTTGCCTGGCTGCTTCCAGGACCTCGGGGAGGAGTTGGGCCGGCGTGACGAAGCGGGTGGCACCGGCGGTGTAGCGGGCTTCGTAGTCGTAGACCCCCGAGTTCGGGCGGATCTCCACAGGGGGCAGGGCTTGCAGGCCGTCGGCGGTCTCCAGGACGGTGACCGCCACTTCGGTGCCATCCACGAACTCCTCGATGACCGCCACCTGCCCGTAGGCGTAGGCCGCCACCATGGCCTGCGGCAACGCGTCGGCGTCACCCACCTTGGTGGCGCCCAGCGCAGAGCCGGACATGGTGGGCTTGACCATGAGCGGAAACCCGATCTCCTCGCCGATGTGCTTCATCAATGCTTCGGCGCCAAGTTCCCGGAAGACGTCGTGGGGGAGCGCCACCTGACGGGGGGTGGTCACGCCAGCCGAGGCCACCACGGGCGTGGCGATGGACTTGTCGAACGTGATCCGCGACGCCGGCCCGTTGGCGCCGACGTAGGGGACGCCGATCAGGTCGAACACGTCCCGGAGGGCACCGTTCTCCCCCAGACCACCGTGCAGCATGGGCACCACTACAGGCTCGTCAGTGGACTCGATCAGTCCCACCATTTCGGCGTTGACGTCGGACTGGACCACCTGGAGGCCCGCAGCCTCCAATGCGTGGGTGATGCGCCGCCCGGAGCGCAGGGAGACGTCGCGCTCGTGGCTGAGGCCTCCCGAGATCACGATGACAGTCATTTCCTGCTCCTCAACTCACGTCAGGACCGGGGGAGCCCTGCGGCTGGCTGGCGGCGTGAGTGGTGTGCACGCCGAAGGTGGACAAGACGTCGAGTTCATGGCGAACGACGTCGGCGAAGCGTTCCACGCCCGTTACGATACGTTCCGCGGTGGGGAAGCAGTAACTCAGGCGGACGTTGCGGGCGCCCTGGCCGTCGGCGTAGAAGGCGGCGCCGGGCACGAAAGCGACGCGGGCATCGACTCCGCGCGGCAGCATGGACTGTGAATCCAGCCCCTCGGGCATGGTCACCCAGACAAAGAAGCCGCCCCCCGGGCGGGTCCACGTACAGCCCGCGGGCATGTTCTCCTCGAGTGCCGCCAGCATGGCGTCTCGGCGTACGCGGTACATGTCGCGGTAGTGGGAGATCTGGCCCTGCCAGTCGGAGGTCTTGAGGTAGTTGCTGATGGCGAACTGCGAGAACACCGGCGGACACAGCGTGGCCGATTCCTGCGCCAGCACCAGTTTCTCGCGGACGGCATGCGGGGCCAGGGCCCACCCGATGCGGAACCCGGGTGCGAAGGTCTTGGAGAAGGAGCCCAGGTAGATCACGTCGGGACTCGCCGACCGCATCGCGGGGATGGGCGGGGTGTCCAGGGCGAGCAGCCCGTAGGGATTGTCCTCCACCACGAGCACCCCAAACTCTTCGCACACAGCCAGCACCTCCAGCCGTCGTTGCCATGGCTGGGTGCACCCGGACGGGTTGCTGAAGTTGGGAATGGTGTAGAGGAACTTGATGTTCTTGCCGGCGGCCCGGACACGCTGGATCGTCTCCCGCAGGGCAACCGGGTGGAGGCCCTCGGCGTCACTGACGACGTGGACCACCTCTGCCTGGTAGCTGGTGAAGGTGCCCAGTGCGCCGACGTAGGACGGTGACTCGGCCAGGATCACGTCGCCGGGATCGCAGAAGACGCGCGTGACCAGGTCAAGTGCCTGTTGGGAGCCGGTGGTGACGACAACGTCGTCGGCGAGGGCGGAGATGTCCTCCAGGGCCATGACTTGCGTGATTTGCTCCCGGAGCTCGGGTTCACCCTGGCCGGAGCCGTACTGCATCACCTGCATGCCGTTGGTGCGAATCATCTCGGACATGTTCTCGGCAATTTCCGCGAGTGGGAGGTCCTTGATGTTGGGCATCCCCCCCGCCAACGACACGATCTCGGGCCGGTTGGCCACCGCGAACAACGCTCGGACCGCGGAGACCTTGAGGCCATGGGTCCGCTCTGCGTAGGTGTCGACGAACCGGTCGAGCCGGGTGTCATGTCGAGGGAGGTTCACACCCCTAGCTTGCCGCATACGGTCAAGTGGGGGGCGGTGTGTCCCGGGCGTGGCGGGTTCACTCGCCGACCAGGACCCCGTGGAACTCCTCGACGAGGCCGCTCAGCTGTGTGAAGTCCTGCTGGTCCAAACCGGCCACCATGATGGCCGTGTCGTCGGTGATGCGGACGCACAGGGGAGCGTCGGTGTCCTGGGAGCGGCCACAGGTGTCCTGCCCGACGGTCTCAATCTGACCGATGTTGGCGTCGGCAAGGTACTGCTCCAGGTCGAGCTCGGGACGTGACAGGAGCAACACGATGCGTTGGGCACCGTCTGCGTAGCTGGCGCTGACCACGACGCGATCCTGGCCCTCCACCGGTGGCTGGGTGTTGTAGTCGCCCCGCACCCAGTCTCCGTGGGTGCTGGGTGGATCCAGCGGCCATTCCCGCGGCGGCGGCGAGGCGGTCACCGTCGCAGAAGGGGTGGAGGACCCGAGTGTGAGGCCGAGCCACGACGCCAGGCCCAGGATCGCCACGATCAGGATCGCACCCCCCACCTTGACCGCACGGGGGATGGGCGGGGCCACTGATTGCGCGGATCCGCGGTGGCGTCTCCGGTCCACGGGACTCCACTGGCCCCCGACGGCGGACTGGTCTTCCCGGGTGACATGGTCGAGGGATCCCTCCGTGGCTTCCGGGCGGGCCCACCCGTAGGTGGTGGGCTCCTGTGCGACCGGAGGGACCGGTTGTTCGCCGTCGGGTGGCGACGGGGTGATCGGGGTGGACACCGTCAGATCAGTTCGTCGATGGCCTTTGTCAGGGCGAACTTCGACTTGCCGCCAGTCAGGGACTTCACCACACGCCCGCCCTCCCAGAACTCCAGCGTGGGCAGGCTCATGACGCCCTGCTGGGCGGCTAGGGCCGGTTCGGCGTTGGTGTCCACCTTGACGAACTTGACCTGACCCTCGTAGGCGTTTGAAAGTTCCTCGATGATCGGTGACATCTGTTTGCAGGGGGAGCACCAGTCCGCCCAGTAGTCGACGACGACGAGTCCGTCGGCCTCAGCCACCTCGGTGGTGAAGCTCTCCTCCGTGACCTCGTTCACTGCCATGGTGTTGCCTCCTGGTTTCTATCCCGCTGAGTGTACGCCGGAACATGGGACGCTCGCGCCGATCAGTCCTCGAGTCCCGCGAGGTACTTCTCTGCGTCGAGGGCCGCCTTGCACCCCGTCCCGGCGGCGGTGACAGCCTGCCGGTAGACGTGGTCCACCAGGTCGCCGCAGGCGAAGACGCCGGGCAGGTTGGTGGCGGTGGAGTCGCCGTCGACGAGGACGTAGCCGTCCTCGTTCAGTTCCACCTGGCCCTGGATCAGCTCGTTGCGCGGGTCATGCCCGATGGCGACGAATAGGCCGGACACGTCGATGTCGCGGGTCTGTCCGGTCTGGGTGTCGCGCAGTGTGAGGCTCTCCACGGAGTTGGCGCCGTTGATGGCTTCCACCGCCGTGTTCCAGGCGAACTCGATCTTCTCGTCCTTCATGGCGCGGTTGGCCATGATGGCGGAGGCACGCAACTCGTCACGACGGTGGATGACGGTGACCGACGAGCCGAACCGGGACAGGAAGGTGGCCTCTTCCATGGCGGAATCGCCGCCGCCGACGACGGCGATGGGCTTGTCGCGGAAGAACGCCCCGTCGCAGGTGGCACACCAGCTGACTCCCCGGCCGGAGAGGCGTTCCTCGTCGGGCAGGCCAAGCTTGCGGTACCCGGAGCCCATGGCGAGGATGACCGTCTTGGCCCGGTACTCGGTGCCGGAGGAGTCCTTGACCACCTTCACGTCCCCGGTGAGTGACACGTCCACCGCGTCATCGGTGATCAGACGGGAGCCGAAGCGTTCAGCCTGCTTGCGCATCTGGTCCATCAGGTCCGGGCCCATGATCCCGTCTGCGAAGCCCGGGAAATTCTCCACATCAGTGGTGTTCATCAGGGCACCACCCCCGTCGAACGAGCCCTCGAGGACGACGGGCTCCAGACCGGCGCGGGCGGCATAGATGGCGGCGGTGTAGCCAGCCGGTCCCGAACCGATGATGATGACGTCATGGACCTGCTCGGACATGGGGCTCCTTGGGATGAAGAGAAATTCCTTCCCATCGTATCCGGACGCCCCATTCCACCCAACCGGTGCCGTGGGTATGCCCCCACAGCCCTGAGCCCCCGGGTGGGATCAGCCCCGGGCAGTGGCGCGGAGGAAGGCCTGCCAGCCATCCGTTTGACGCATCGGCCGGGTGATGCCCAGGGCTGCCTGAACGGGACGCAGGGCGTCACGGGTCTGGGAGTCCCACTCGCCCGTGACCTCCACGGAGGCTCCGAAGACGTGCCGGAGGCCGGCCTGGACCAACTGCACCTGCACCTGGGAGCGGGAGTTGAAGGACGTGGGCGGATCGAACCCGGAGACCGCGTTGTCGATGTGGATGTGGTTGTGGTGCTGCTGGTTGTAGAGGTAGGTCAGCGTGTAGGCGAAGTGCAGGTGGAGCGATGCCGCCAACCGCCAGTAGTCGCGCAACTGGGCTTCGGTGCCAGGCTGCCAGGTATCGAAACGGCAGGAGACCACGCCGTCGGCGTGCACGATTTCGGCGAAGTCGAACGCCCGCCCTGCAGCATGCAGCGACGAGCAACGATCCACGTATGCGCCGTAGCTCCAGATCCTTTCGATGGGGCCCAGTCCACTGAGATCCGCCCAGTCAGCGGCCCACGTGTGCAGGAGTTCCAGGAAGCGGGGATCCGTGCGCAGGGTGGTGGCGGAACGGTTGACCTCGTAGCCGAGAGACGCGGAGCCGACGGAGGAGAACTCCACGAGGGAATCCGGGGAGAAACACTGACCTGGAGGCGGTCGTTCGGGCCAGTTCTGGGAAGAGGGGATGCCGCAACCCGCCAGCGCCGCCGTCCCACCCAGCAGCAGTGCCCGCCTGCTCCACCTCATGGGTATCAGGGTAGACCGCCGGCCGTTGCCGAGCATCGGACCGTGGGCCCAAATGCACTGTCCCGAGTCGCCGAAAGTTATCCACAGCGGCCTGTTGAATGCTGTGAACAAGTGGGGATAATATCCACTGCTTCTATGGAAGGGCTGATGAGGCCGTGATGCCGGTGTGGATGGCGTGCTGCACCCGCCGAGCCGTATCCGGCCGCAGGTCGCGTCCTTCGGAGCGGGCCAGTCGGGTCAGGCGTCGCACGGCCCGGTCCATCGCGGATCGATCCCCGGCCACTGCGAAGGCCTGGATCTCGAGGGCCGCCAGGTTCTCGTCGTCCCCGGCCGCCTTCTGGCCCTGCGCCAAGGCCCAGAACGCCTGTTCCAACTCCTTTTCCTCCAGGCACCGCTCGGCCAGGACGGCCGCCGCATCGGTGATCATCGCGACCATGTCGGCCCGGAGCTGGCCAGCCCAGGGCCACTGGAATCCGACGAGGTGCAGTGGCTCGCCCCGCACCAGCGCCAGCGCGTCCCGCAGGGTGGCGCTGCTGGCCAGGTTGACGCCACCAGCGAGCAACAGGCAGAAACGTTCCCAGTCACTGCTGACGTCATCGTGCAGCGTGATGCGCCCGGTGTAGGCGTCGGGCAGGTACGGGTTGCCGTCGGGATCCTGACCCAGCCACACGCGCAGGCGGCTCATGTTGGAGCGACGGGTGGACTCGGCCACCAACAGGTCCTTGGTCATGGCGGTGGGTGTGGCGTTCGGGTTCTCCAGGAGCCACGCACAGTACTCCACGCACTGGCCCGTGGCCCTGGCTGGGCGGGGGCCGCTGGTACCGATCAGCTCGACGTCCCCCAGCAACAGCAGCGTGGGGTGCTGAGGGCTGCTGGACCAAGGTGGCATGAGCTCCTCCTGAGGAGTGACACCGCGTCGGGCAAGGACCGACACGTTGGGTGGGAGGGGATCGTCGATCCACCACGGGGCGGGGTGGGTGGTGGTGTCCAGGGAGGCGGTGAACAGCTCGGCGATGGCGCGACGTGCCGGGAGGGTGAGCAGCTGCGGCACGAAAAGGGTGCTGCCCAGTCGGGCGGCGTCCTCGCTGCTCAGCTCCACCGCCGTGGCCGTGACAGAGGTGTCCCTGCCGGGGACCACGGCCGCCACCACCGAGACCCCGACGTCACCCAGGGACAAGGCGTCATCGATGCGCTGGATGTGAACGGGCTCGAGGGGTGCGCAGAAGATGGTGACGTGGGGCGCGAAGGCCCCGGAGGTGTCGGGATTGGCGCGCACCTGCAGCAGGTCCTGGTGGCGCATGGCGACGCGACGCCCTGCCACCAGCTGCTGCAGGCCGGTCAGAGCACGGTCCAGGCTGGTCTCCACGTCGAGGCGCGGATCGTCGAGGGCCGAGTCCCACGACTGGTCCGGTTGGACCGCAGTGACCGAAACCGAGGTGGACCACGGGCTGCACATCAAGCTGGTCAGCATCCCGGCCGCCATTCCCGAAGTCAGATCCTCGGTTCCGGACAACAGCGTGGTGCGGCGGGGTTCCAGTTCCAGGTGGACCGTCGTGTCCCCGGCCCACCCCAGCGTGACGGTGGTTGGACCCTCCGGGGAGCTGCCGGTTGCCGTCTGGGCCTTGCGCCCCAGCGCCGTGAGGAACCTCTCGAGCGGCGGCGTCAGGGGAATGAGGCGATGCCCCACCGCACGATGCAGCAGTTGCAGTCGGCGCCTCACGGCGATGCCCGCGAAGACACCCGCTGCCAGGACACCGCCGATGGGACCCAGCACCAGCAGCGGGGAGCTCTCCCCGTCGGTTCCGTCGGTCTCCGGCGGGAGGTCGTCTTCCCCGGGGGGCGCCTGGGGGGGAGCCGGGTGTGCGTCGTCCGGCTGTGGGACGTGGTCTGCAGATGCTTCCGGAACCGGCACCGTCTCTGTTGGCCCGGGGGGACCGTCATCGGGGCCCGGCTCGGAAGGCTCTGCTGATTCGTCCGCGGCCTCGGTGGTCACAGGTGGCGCGGATCGACCAGTTGCCGTTTCCCCTGGCGGGCTATCCCCGGGTGACGGCACTGACAGGACCCAGCCGACCTCGATGTGGTCTGGATCGGTGACCAGGTGGTCGTTGGCCCGGTGGATCTCTGGCCAGCGGTGCGGATCGGCGAGGTGTTCTTCGGCCAGGCCCCAGAGGGTGTCGCCGGCTTCCACCTCCACGGTGGCCTCTTCGGGCGCGCCAGCCGGGAGCGCCAGATGGGTGCCCGGCAGCAATTGCGTCTCCGCGGTCATCCCCGGGTTCAGGCCGACGATGT
This sequence comes from uncultured Tessaracoccus sp., assembly GCA_964588895.1. GTDB lineage: Bacteria > Actinomycetota > Actinomycetes > Propionibacteriales > Propionibacteriaceae > Arachnia. Next base: position 6,869 of record CAZPSO010000015.1, on the reverse strand, counting down.
GACGCCACCGCTCGCCGGAGCCCAGTTCCTGCTCTGCGATCCCCCACAGTTCGTCACCGGGCTGGACGACGTAGTGCCGGATCTCGGGGGCGTGCCGGGGCTCGGCCGCGCGGACTTCGTCGTCGCCGCGGGTGGCGGGGCTGGTGGCGGCCGGTGGGACCGAGGCGTCATTGGCGGTGGCGGTGAGGCCCAATCCCATGAAGGGCGCCAGGACCGCGGCCACGCTCACCCGCATGGATGGGCGCAACCAGCCCATGCCGGGCAGCGACACCGAGATGGCCCCCCGGCTCACCACCCTTGCCACCTCCGCCAGGGCAGTCAGCACGATGGCGAGCCAGGCAAGCCAGCCGATGATCCCGAGGATCTCGAGGAGGATGCGTCCGTCGTCGGGTCTCCATAGGGCTCGGCCCCAGTCCACCCCGAGCAGGACGGCAGGGTCCGTCCAGGTGGTGAGCAGCACGGGGACCCCCACCAGCACCGTGGCGAGCACGGCCAGTGAAACCAGAGCCTTGGCGATCTTCATGGACAGTCCTCGAAGGGATCAGGAGGGCAGGTTGTCACGCACGAAGGCGGTGATGACCCCGATGATGATGAGGGCGATGGCGACGGCGCCAGCAAGGAGAATGGCGTTCTCGGTGGACTGGGACAGGCCGCGTTCGTCCCGCCGCTGCGGCTGGCTGAGGACCACCCAAAGGGCGACGAGCGAGTGGATGAGGGACATGAGGACTTCCTTTCACTGGAGATGATGGACACTTGTGAGTTGGAGAAACCGGTTCTCCACAGGTTTGTGAACAAGACGCAGGGGCATCGTCAGAACCCCGACAATCGCAACAGGGGAGGAACTACGAAGGTGACTCCCAACAGCAGTGCGGGGATGGTCATCCAGATCGCGAGTGCTTCGGTTGCTTCCTGCGCGGCGGCACGTTGCCGGGCGAGGTGGGCGCTGCGCAGTTCCTTCACCCGGGCCTGCAGCACGTCGGCCAGGGCGGCTCCCTGTTCCTCCAGTTGCATGACGTCTGCGAAGTCTGACAGTTCCGGCACGCGCCACTCGTCGGCGATTCGGCGCAGTTCACGCCAGGGTGGCATCTGTTCCAGCTGGGCCCGTTCGAGTCCCGCGCTGATGCGTCGAAACAGCGGCGCACCCGAGATGGACGCCGCAGATGCGACGGCCTGGGTGGCTGACTGGTTCGCCAACCGCTCGAGTGCCACCAGGTCGAAGAAGGTGTGGAGGCTCTCCGTGGTGGAGCGGCTGACGACGGTGGCGTGCCTGCCCAGACGAAGGTCCGCCAGCAGGTAGCCCGCGACGGCACCCACCAGAGAGAACAACAACGGGAGAGCGCCTGTCGGGTAGCCCAGCAGGTACTGCATGGCCATCCACACGGTGGGCAGTGCGAAGCCGGCGAACGACAGCACGAGACGCTCGGCGAAGAAGTCACCCACGCTGCGGTCTTGCATCAGCAACAGTTGCTGTTGGCGGGCTGTCACCGGCAATCGGAGGCGCCGGTGCAACCACCAGCCGAACCCCTCGAGCCCCGCGGTGGTGTGAGCGACTGTCTCGGCTGGGCCGGTCCGATGCGTGACGCCGTCCATCCACGCCAGGGCGTCCCCGAGACGCACGGTGCCGCGGCGTGCACCGGCGGCCACGAGAAAGCTCCCGAGACCCAGCATCATGCCGACTGCCACGGCCATGCCCAATTGCGTCATGCTTGCGTCCTGAGGAACCGCGCTGCCGGTTGGGGGATGGTGCGGCGTCGAAGGATCAGCAGGGACCCGAGGTAGGCACTGGCCAGCATGAGCGCCAGGAGTTGGCCGAGAGGGGAGGAGTAGGGCTGGAAGAAGTTACCACCCAGCAGGAGTGCACCTCCCAGGACCGCCAGGGTGATGAACGTGACCTGACGCACCACCGCCCGGGGTTTGGCGCGCTCGGAGGCTATCTCGCGGAGCCCTGCCAACCTGTCCTGGATGGTGTCTGAAAGGGCCGTCAGGGTGGCCCGGGTCCCCGTCCCACCACGGCTCGACGCAATGGCCAGCGCCGCGAGGACCGCGTCGCTGTCGGACAAGCCGATCTCGTCGGCCATCACCAGGAGGGCCTCGCGCGTGCTCCAGCCCTGGTCCATGCGGGCCGTCAGCCGAGAGACGGGTTGATCCAACTCTGGCGGCACCTGCGTTCGCGTGGCGCCAATGGCGTCGCGGATTGATTTGCCCACCCCAATCGACGGCGCCAGCAGCCGCACCCACCTGTCCAGTGCGGCCAGCATCTCCACTTCCCTGTTGAAAGGGGTTTTCAACAGGAGCGGAACGCCCAGCCCCATGGCCGGAACGAGGATGGCACCCAACAACCATCCCGTGACGGCGGCGATCAGGACTCCTGCGACGACCATCGCGATGACCCACACACGTTGGCGGGGGACGAGCCTTGTCCACAGCCGTGATGCCCGTGTCCACATGGTTGTGGACAAAGCTGTGGAATCCCTGCGTTCGGTGCGCCGGGCCCCGGTGGCCACCAGCACCAGACCAAGCCCGAACAGGGCCCCCAAACTCATTGCGACGCTCACACCCATGATCCGGCTCCCATGAATGGCATCAGTTCGGCGGCCATGGTGGCGTCGGGCTGGAACAGCTCGGGGCTGGTGGGCGTGGCTGCGCGGTAGACGAGGTGGGTGGTGGGGCGGCTGCCCTCGATCGACCCCGTCAGCTGGCGGACCTCGGAGACGTAGCGGCGCCGGCCCCCGCCTCGCCAGGTCTGGTCGTCGAGCACGATGTGGACGATGAAGTCGATGTTGTGGGCGATCTGCCGCATCGCTTCCTCCACGGTGAGAACCCCGCCCTGGGCCACGCGGGCGGCCAGGCGGTCGATGGTGGCACTGGCGGAATGTGAATGGGTGGTACTGATCGTTCCCGCGCCGGTGGCCATGGCTTCAAACATGGCCCCCGCCTCGGCGCCGCGGACCTCGCCCACCACCAGCCTCGACAGGTTCTGCCGAAGGGCCTCCGGAATCAAGTCGGCCACGCTCCAGGACCCGATATCGCGGCCGGCAGCCGACTCACCCAGCCCGATCTTGGCCTGGAGCGCGAGCATGTTGCGCCGGTTCGGCTGCAGGTGGGTCAGGAGCTCGTAGTCCGTCTCGAGGGTGCCGAACCGCTCTGTGGGCGGGATGGCGGCGATGAATGCGCGCAGCAGCGTGGTTTTTCCTGCGCCCTGGTCACCCGAGACCACGATCGACTTGCGAGCGATGACGGCCGCCTCGAGCAACTGGGCGACCTGTCGGGGCATCAGTCCCTCGTCAGAGAGCTGCTGGATGGTGACGTCGGTCAGGATGTGTTGCCGGATCACCACGGAGGGGCGGTAGCTGAGCCCAAAGCCGATCGCATGCAGGCGGAATTTGTGACCCAAGGCCACGGTCATGGTGGGGTGTGCGTCGTCGAAGGGTCGCGGTGGGTTGGCGGTCTCTCCGAGGAAGCGGATCGCCTCCACCAGCTCCTCGTCCGAATCGGCGACGGCTGGGTGCAGGGTGCGACGTCCATCGCCGTACTGCACCACCACTGAGTCATGGCCGTGGATTTCGATGTTCTCGGCCTGGGGAATCTCGAAGAGGGGCTGCAGGCGGCCGTATCCGAAGATCGAGTTCTCGACGGCTGCTGCGTATCGGGCCTCGAGCTCCAGCGGCCACAGGGCGTCGCCCTGCTCGTTGAGGCGTTCCGCGTGGGCGTGGACGAGGTTGCGAATGATGGCACGCCCCCGCACCCTTCGATCATCGGCGGGCATGGGGGAGCGCTTCTCGTCGAGCCAGGCCTGCGTGACGTGTCCGATCTGCTCGGCGGCCACACGTCGTAGCGCGGCGACGGTGTGCCAGTCGACATCGATGGATGCGGACTGCGCGAGCAGTTGTGAAGGGAGTTGGCTATTTCTGGTCGGGGGGGGCGGTGACCAGTCGGAGGCCGCCAAGGAGCCGAGAGCCCCGTTGAGTGGGACGACCCGGTGGGATGGGCTAGACATGATGCAACCCCTCGTTCAGTTGGCGCCGCACGGCCCGTTCGTGTCCCAAGCGTTCGGTCAGCCGGGTGGCGATCACGCGGAACTGGTTCATCAGGGTGGTGTCGGGGAATCGGCGCGGCTCGTCGGCACCGTCGGACAGCACGGCGGCGTGCCGTTCGTGCCAGGGGATTTCCCCCCAGCAAGGGATGTCGAACTGGGTCACGATCTCGGCAGCTCCGTATGGCCTGCCTGAACCGACGAGCATCATCCCCAGGGGGCGCGCAGCGGGTAGGGAATCGAGTTGGTCGCGCAGGACGGGCAGATAGAGGCGGGTCGATGCCAGGGCCCGGAGCCCTGAGCGGGTCACCACGCACACCGCGTCCGCCTCCGCCAGCAACGACAAGGGCAGGCCATCGCGCCCGATGTGCCCTGCGTCGACGATGACGTCCACCCCGGTCTCGCCGAGCCGCGAGAATGCTGCGGCCAGCTCCGCCCAGACGTGGTCGAACAACCGGACGGCACCAGGATGGCTAAAGCCTGGCAGGAAGAACCGTGCCAGGTCTGTCTCCTCCCGCTCCAGCGGCAGGCTGCTTTGCAGCAGGTGGGGAGCCACCGGTTGACGCTCGCGGTTCAGGCGGGCAATGGCGTGCAAGCCCCTGCCCGCATGGTCAAGACCGCGCAGGTACCCAGCTTGAATGGCCTGCGACGGTTCACGGTCGCAGTCGGCGAGCAACACGTCTCGCGGCCACGAGAGGGTCAGACCCAGGGCCGTGGTGGTGGTGCCGGGGGAGCCGGTGGCGCTGGTGAGGATGACCACAGCCATCACAGATCTCCCTCTGCGATGAGCGCCAGCTCGTTGTTGGCGGCGAGGCCCGCGACATGGGCGGCCTCCGAATGGGTGACCACCACGTCCAGGAGGAAGTAGCTGTCGTGTTCGGCCCTGAGAGGGGCGGTTGCGACGGTGGCGTGGGTGACGCTCTGGTCCTCACCGAGCCCGACCAGCCTCACCTGCGTCCCCGGGGCCAGGGCGGTTCCGGGGATCCGGCCCGGCTCCAGGCGAAGTCCCACGAGACTGTGTCCCTCCGGCAGGGGGCGCTGTCCCAGGTGTCGGGTGGCGGGGAAGGCGCCAGAGGGCAGATCGGTCAGCGCGGTGGCCCCGATGAAGTCGTCGATTCGGTCACCGGGGATGGCCCCGTTCACGGCCGATCCGGGTAGGTCGATGATGGCCATGTCCTGGGCGGTGATCGCTTCTCCCCGCGTCACGTCCCGGGTCATCATCACCACCGGGGCGCTGTCGGAGGCACTGGTGTAGAGAGCGGCTGCACCGAGCGCACCCAGGACCATGCACAGGATGCCGAGGGCCACCACTCGCGGACTGCGCCTCGGACGCAACTGCCCGGACTCCGGCCTGCCTGCCTTGGAGGGCCTGGTCTCACTCCCCATTTGTGCGAACCTTTCCAACTCGGGACCACGGACATTAACGGGTGGAGGGGTCACCTGATTTCAGGCTGTGGAAATCCTGTGGAGAACGCGATATAGGCCGCAGTGAGATGTTAGATACTTCTACCCACGCACCCGACCGCGCGGTGAAGGATGAGGGGACCTTGGAGTCCGATTCAACTCGGCGCGACGGGCCTCGGTGGCGCCGGCTCCACAGATCCTGTGGGGAAGTCTGTGGATAATCACGTACGCCCTGTGGAATGTTGTGGGGATTTCCCGATTGTTCACGCAGAGGTCACCGGATGGCCATGCGTGTCACTGAGTTATCCCCAGTTTGGGGAAAACCTGTGAACATCTGGGGATAACGTCAGACCTGTGGAACCTTGCCGGCCAAGGTCCACGCGAGGAACTCCTTGAGGTCTCCGGTCTCCCCGTCTCGACCGCCCTTGCCCACGTACAGGGGAGGATCTGAACGTTCCACCTTCACCCCGCGCAGGCGCTCTTTCCAGCCGCCGGGGACCATCAGAACGTAGTACTGGCCTTCGGTTCCGATGGCCAGCGAGCGGTTCTGCCGGATGTACCAGCCGTGCTTGTCGGTCTTGACCGTGTGCCCGTCCAGGGTGGTGGCCCTCAGGGCGACAGGCTGCAGGCCTCGTGCCTGCGCCTGCTCCACGAACTCATCGATCAGCACCTGGGCGCGGGTGGACTCCAGCTTGGCGTGTTTGGCGGTCAGTTCGATCCGTCGTTGCGCATCTGCTGCGCGTTCCTCGCGGCTGATCATGGATCCGATTGTAGGCAGCGGGCGCGAGCCTCGTGTCACAGCCCTGCTTCCAGGGGTCAGACGACCCGTTGGAGCTGGGTACCGTGTGGCCGCCGCCCGCTTGGCGCGTTGGAAGCGCGGCGATGTCAGCGGCATGGAAAGATGGGATGCAACCCGCAGAAAGCGGGCTGAATCCAACTTGCGCAATCCCCGAGGGAGTCGGTATCCGATGAGTAACTGGGCACAGGTCGAACCACGTCTGGTTGACGCCGTGGGAGGTCTACCCAACAAGGGGTCCCTCATGATCCAGCGGGAGTTCCCCGGCTGCCAACTGCAGTTCTCCAAGGTCGACGTCGGTGGGCAGATCGTCCTGCGCTCTGAGGTGTGCAACAACGACCCGGAGGAGAACCCCCGCCTGCGGGACCGGGGGTGGGACCTGAAGGACCCGTTCGGAGGGGTCTGGCGACGCGAGGTTCCGTGGCCCACCGACGACAAGGACCTGAAGCGCGCCGTCGCGGAAGGCACCCACGTGCTACGCAACGTGTGGCGGGAGGTCACCCTCTCGGGCTTCCAGTACATGGCGTGGATCGACACGCCGCCCCCGCCCGGCTGGATGTTCTGGAAGTCGAAGAAGGACAAGGAGCTGAACTACCCGGACCTGGGTCTTCCCAAGGCCGCCTCCTGAGCAAACCG
>CAZPSO010000014.1:0-19979 GCA_964588895.1 uncultured Tessaracoccus sp. | reverse complement strand
AGGCGTTCCTGCGCGCTGTGGGTCGGTCCGTGCCTTGTTCTTGCCACCACTGCTTCACCGCCAAGGCATTGATCTGATCCAGGTTGAACCGATGGAACCACGCCAGGCGGCCATCCAGCATCCGTTGATACTCGGCCCGGGTGCGGGGTCCGAGCTCTCGCTGTTCCAACCATTGAGTGGCGTAGGCGAGGAACGAGATCTGGGTCGCGTCACGGGGGGCAACGGGCTTCCAGCGGTGTTCGAGCAGCTCCGCATGCCGCATCGCCAGCCATGCGTCAGCATCTGCCCGTGTCTCGAAGGTGACTGGCGCGTTGAACACCTGCTCACCGATCTTGTAGAACGCCTGATGCCGGCCCGAACGAAGCTTCCTGATGGCCCCGAAGTTACGTCTTTGCCGTTTTGGCTTGGTTGGGGTTTGGCCTGAGGCGGGACGGAGAGGGACTACTTCCGCGAGTGGGGGAGTGGTGTCCTGCCGTGCCTTCGGTGGGGGAGCCATGGTGGGTGTCCTGTCAGCCCTGGCCGGAGTGGTTCCACCGGCTTTGCACAACTATTGCACAACTAGACTTGTCAAAGCGAGAGTATTTGAGTCCCTCCATGTCCCTCGCACCGGCCCTCGTGAGACAGTGAAGCTCCTAGTCAAACGAGGAATCGAGTGGACTTGAGTGGACAAGGCGAGACTCCCCGGGGCCATTTTCAAATCCTGTCAGCCCGACCAGGTCTATGACCTTGTCAGAAGCCAATTGAGGGATTCCGTTTCGAGGCTCGCGCCTGATACGTGCCAGATCCGGACTGACGAGGATGCGGCACCCCGATCCGACTAAACCATCAAGCTGTTCCCCTGGATCGGGCTGATGCTGGCTCCCTGGGCGAAAACAGCACGAATCGATCCCTACGTGAACTGCCCCGGCTTCTGCACTCTCGCCAGAGATGATGAGGCACGCGTCGCTCGCCCTTCGAACCAACGGCGGCAAATGAAGATGTCCCTTCAAGGCTTTCAGCTAGCTGGGTTCGACGGGTATGCGGGGCCTCTCGGGCCACCACTGTGGGCGGCGTAGTCGACACATACGTACGTTTCCGCACGGGGGTCGGCGGTGAATTTCCCGCCCGAGGACTCTCGCGGGGAGCGGCTGGAGACGCGGATCGATCGCCCGAAGAAGACACCACTAGACGTGAGGCATGGGTGCAGCCAGCTCAGTGAGGCGCCACGCTCGTGCTGCCACGAACTATGAGTGACGTGGAGAGTTCAACGTGCCGCGACGCGGGGCGACGTCCGTCCGCCATTGCGAGGACGGTCTCCACCGCCATCCGTCCCATGTCCTCGAGGTGCTGGTGGACGGTTGTCAATGGCGGTGTCGTCCACGTCGCTTGCGGCGTGTCGTCGAAGCCGATGACGCTGAGTTGGTCCGGCACCCGGATGTCGAGGGTACGGGCTGCCGCGAGCGCGCCGACGGCAATTTCGTCGTTGGCGGCCATGATCGCTGTGGGCGGGTTGGTTGAGGTGAGGAGTTCTCGGGCGTGTCGGGTGCCTAGATCCACGTCGAACGGGCCAGAGCGGATGAGGTCGGGATCTATCGCCAGCTCGGCGGCGTCGAGAGCGGCCTGGTAGCCGTAGAGACGGTCGCGGGCGGCGTCGGAGGCATCCGGGCCGCCGATCCAGGCGATGCGCTGGTGTCCGAGATCTATGAGGTATTCCGTTGCGGTGCGCGCGCCGGCCCAGTTGCTCGACCCGATGCTCACCATCCGGCGGTGGTGTGTGTCGACCGGGTCGACGATGACGAAGGGGATGTTTGCGTCGCCTGCGGCATTGATGAGCCCACCCGGCTTTGACAGCGTGAGTCCGATGATGCCGACGGTGCCGACGGCGCACTGGTCGGCGATCCACTCGTGGGCGACGGCACGTCGCGTGCGTGAGGAACGTGTGGGGGCCAACCGTGTCAGGAGATCGACGTGCCTCTCGGTGGCCGCGGCCAGCACGCCCTGGAGGACGCCCAGGATGTACGGCGAGGCAGGGATGTCGAAGACGACGGTCAGTGCTCGCCGGGTCGAGGTCTGTGGAGGTGCCGTCGTGGGGCGGTATCCGAGCTCGGCGACGGAGGCGAGCACGCGCTCTCGGGTCTCCGCTGCGACGTCGAGGCGGCCATTGAGCGCTTTGGACACTGTCGCTTGGGAAACACCGGTGGCTGCGGCTACGTCCGCCATGGTTGCCCGGCGCTTGGGCTGATCACTCAACATGCACTCCTCACTGCGAAAACTATTCGTTGACTGGTGAACCACACTCTATCTGAATCGCGAAGGGTGTGACTCGGAGTTGCATGGGACAGGGCATTTGCCTTACGATGGAACAAATAACTTGCGTAAGATTTTCGGGATGTGGGTGCGTGGCATGGTGGCCGCACCACTGAGTGGAGGAAGCAATTCATGTCTGTTGACGCATCGTCAAAGCTGCTGATCGATGGTCGTTCTTCGGCCGATCGTGCGTTGCGGCACGTATGGAACGAGTGCTTCGGCGCCGGGCGGGCCAACGAGGCGCTGCGGGTGGACTGGCAGAACCACTTTCGCGAAGCGGTTGCGGTTCTCGGGGCCCGCTATGTGCGGTTCCACGGCGTCTTCCACGACGACATGTTCGTCTACCGCGCCTCGAACGGTGGCGGCTTCGGTGCGCCCACCCCTCTGGAGACACCGGTCTACACCTACGCATACGTGGACAAGGTCTTTGACGCGATCCTTGACGCCGGCGCACGCCCGTTCGTGGAACTGGGCTTCATGCCCCGCGAGCTCGCGACGCAGACCGAGACCCTGTTTTGGTGGAAGGCGCACTGCAGCCCGCCCAAGGACATGAATGCGTGGGTCCAACTCGTCACCACGACGGTCACCCATTGGATCGAGCGCTACGGTCTCGAGGAGGTGCGCCGCTGGCCGTTCGAGGTTTGGAACGAGCCGAACCTCGTGCCCCATTTCTGGACCGGGACGAAGTCCGAGTATTTCCAGCTCTACGAGGCCACCGTCCGGGCGATCAAGGGGATCGACCCTGAGCTCAAGGTCGGCGGCCCGTCGTCATCGGTGTTCGTTCCCGATGCTCGTTACGACGGCGAGTACCACGACAAGTCCGTCGAGGCCGCGACCGCCGAGGCGGAGAACCCCGATGCGCTGCCGTGGAAGCCGGTATGGATTCACGAGCTCATCGAATACTGCGCCGAGCGCGACCTTCCGATCGACTTCATCTCAACGCACCTGTACCCCACGGACTACGCATTCGACACTCAAGGGGTCGGCCGTCCGATCAGCCGCAATCGCGACGCGACCATGAACGACCTCACGATGCTGCGCAAGATCATTGCCGACAGCCCGTACCCGGACGCGGAGGTGCACATCACGGAATGGTCGACTTCGCCGTCCAGCCGAGACCACATGCACGACACAGTCTTTGCCGCGACATACATCACCCGCGCGTTCTTGCAGAGCCATGACCTGGCCGAGTCGATCGCCTACTGGACATTCACCGACGTCTTCGAGGAGGGTGGCGGCGGCATCGGCCCGTTCCACGGCGGTTTTGGCTTCGTCAACGAGCAGGGCATCCATAAGCCCACGTTCCATGCGATGGCAATGCTGAACCGTCTCGGACGCACGATCGCGCTGCAGACAGAGCACGGCGTCATCACACGCACGGATGACGACGACGTGGCAGCGGTGTTCTTCAACTACCCGGAGTCGATGGGCATGAAGTCGGTCGGGGGTGCGAACAGCTACTCCGAGGCCCGCCGCCACGCTGGGGAGGGTCCCTCCCGGCGCATCGAACACACAATCACCGGGCTGAGTACCGGCACCGTGTACGACGTCGAGATCCTGGACTGGGAACATGGCAACGTCGCAGAGGCGTGGCATCAAATGGGGGAACCACTCAACCTCTCACGCCAGGACGTCGTCGACCTCAAGCAGATCGCGGATGACCTCGACCGCCGCACCCTGACCGTCGACGCCAGCGGCGTCCTGACCATCGACATCGAACTCCCGGCCTGGGCGGTCGCTTCGATCGCTCGCTCCACAACCACGCAGTAAACCCACCAAGAAGGACATGAAAGGAACTGGATGATGAGGATCAAGAGGAAGTTCACGGGAGCGGTAGCGCTCTCTGCTGTGGCGGCCCTCACGCTCGCCGCCTGCGGAGGCGGTGGAAATGGGGACGGCGCCGAGGAGGCTAGCGAGGACAACAAGCCCGACCAGATCACGGTTGCTGCGTGGATGGACTTCCCGCAGGAACTGCTCGACTCCTTCGAGGCGGAGCACGGCATCGAGGTCGTCGTCAACTCTTTCCCTGACGGTGCCTCGGCGCAGACCGTTCTGCGCAACGGTCTCACCGCCGATGGCGCCGGCCTCTCCGACGTTCACCTCGTCGAACTCGACTGGTGGACCGAGATGATGGCGATCCCCGAGGACTGGGTCGAGCTGCCCGAGATCCCCGACCGCTGGGTTGACTGGAAGGTCACGCAGGGTTCGGTCGACGGCAGGATCACGGGATACGGCACAGATATCGGGCCGCTGGCTATCGCCTTCAACCAGAACATGACAGAGGCCGCCGGCGTGGCCACGGACCCTGAGTCGTTCGGCGAGTTCATCGGCGGCGACGACGCCACCTGGCAATCGTTCCTCGATTCGGGCCGCGAGTACGTCGCGACCAACGACAACTACTTCATCGACTCGCTGACCAACGCGTTCCAGGCTGCGATCAACCTGCTCCCGGACGCCTTCGAGGATCCGGAGTCGGGGCAGCCGTACAACCTGGCGGACAACACCGAGGTCAAGGACCTCTTCATGATGTTCGCCGAAGCTGCCGACGATGACATCTCCGCGGGTATCGCCATCGGTCACAACGATTGGGGCGCTGGCTTCCAGAATGAGCAGTGGGCCACCGTCGTGACACCGGCCTGGATGGCTGGAATCATCGCCGAGAACGCCGACGGCATCGAGGGCTGGCGCATCGCCAGCACGTTCCCCGACGGCGGCGGCAACTGGGGTGGCTCGTTCTTCGCCGTGCCTGCCACGGGCGAGAACACCGGATGGGCCGTCGAACTCGCCGACCACCTGACATCGCCTGAAGCTGCCGTTGCATGGTTCAACACCACCGGCCAGTTCCCTTCCCAGCTTGAGGCCATGACCAGCCCCGAGATCTCCGAGACCGAGAACCCGTTCTTCGGTGACCAGCGCGTCGGCCAGATCTACGGCGAGCTCGCAGAGGCAGCCGGTGACGCTGCCGCCGGCGGCTTCCGTGGAGAGAACTTCGCAGGCATCCAGACCCTCGTCACCGATGGCATCCGACTCGCCGAGTCGGGCAGCGCCACCCCCCAGGAAGCCTGGGACTCCGTGGTCAACAACTTCGAGGCCCTGGGCTTCGACACCGTCAACTGATCTGACGCGGCTCGGCCCTCGGACTAGCTCCGAGGGCCGACCGCGATCAGGCCTGTGACTCGCCGCCAGCGCCGGCCACATGTCTGATCGCGCGCCGCCAGGGAACCGACGAACTTCGGAAGGTGCTCAACATGGCAACCAACACAGACCCAACCCGCATACCGCGCCGTTTGGGATGGGGACAGCAGCTGTCTCGGTGGGACTTCAAGATCGCGCCCTACCTGTACATCTCTCCCTTCTTCATCATCTTCGCGATCTTTGGGGTGTTCCCGCTCTTCTTCAACATCGTGGTCGCGCTCCACGACTGGCACCGCCGCGCCGGAATGGGCGACTTCGTCGGTATCGACAACTTCACCTGGGTCCTCCAGCAGCCCCTGTTCTGGCGTTCGCTCGAGAACACCTTCTCCATCTTTCTGTGGGGCGGAATACCGCAGCTGGTGCTCGCGCTCATGATCGCCGCGATCCTGGACCAAAACCTGCGGGCCAGAACCTTCTGGCGGATGAGCGTGCTTGTACCGTTCGTCGTGATGCCCGTGGCCACCGCGATGATCTTCGGGCAGGTCTTCGGCCAGTTCGGGCTCCTCGTGCCCAACCTGCAGGAAATGGGCCTGTTCACCAACACGGACTCGCCGTTCTTCCAAAACCGTCTGCTTTCCCACATCGCCATCGGCTCCATGGTGGTGTTCCGCTGGACGGGTTACAACTCCTTGATCTTCCTCGCCGCCATGCAAGCCGTGCCGCGTGAACTCTACGAGGCAGCCACCGTCGACGGCGCAGGCCGGTTTCGCCAGTTCTTCTCGGTCACCATCCCAAGCATCCGCCCGACAATGATCTTCGTCATCCTGACCATGACCATCGGTGGTCTCCAGATCTTCGACGAGGCCCGAATGTTCGACGGCGGCGGGACCGGCGGAGGCAGAGGCGGTGCCGACAACCAGTGGACCACCATTGTGCTGTACCTCTTCAACCTCGGCTTCGGTGACTGGCAGGACCGCCTGGGCCAAGCCGCTGCAGTCGGATGGATCTTCGCCTTCGTCATCGCCATCGTCTCGCTCATCAACTTCTTCTTCACCCGCTCGATCTCGTCATCACAGCCAACGACGACCCGGGCGACGCCTAGGGCTCGACGCAAAGCCGTGATCGCCAACTCGCGGACGGGCGCGGCGGAGTCGCGGCGTAACGGCCGCAAGGCTGGCGATGCAGCGACCCTTGGCCGCATGACGATGACCGACGACCTGCCACCGGCCGACGACGAATTCAAAGAAGGAGGGAACCGATGAGCACCGGTTTCATCGAGAACACCGCTGGCCGGGGCGCCGCCAAGTACGCGCAGAAGCGTGCCGCGAAGGGCCGCCCGGTGCAGTCGCACACCCCGTCGGGCCGAAGGCCCGGATGGGTCACGTATGCACTCCTCACCATTGTCTTCGTCGTGTCGGTCTTCCCGCTCTATGCCTCGGCGATGTACGGCTCATCGACAACCCAAGAGAACGCCCGAGCCGTCGGCACCCTGCCGAACTGGCTCCCGACCCTCACCCTGCTCGAGAACTTCGGTGAGGTTCTCGGCGCTTCCCAATTCAACTTCTGGATGGCGTTCGCAAACTCGCTTCTAGTCGCCGTCTCGGTGACTGCATCAACAGTGTTCTTCTCCACACTCGCCGGGTTCAGCTTCGCGAAGCTGACCTTCCGGGGCAGCCAAGCACTCTACGTGGCGGTCATCGCGACGCTGGTGATTCCCGCTCAGATCGGCACCATCCCGATGTTCATCATGATGAACGACTTCGGATGGATCGACTCGCTCCTCGCGTTGACGATCCCGGTCCTGGTCAGCGCCTTCGGAGTGTTCTGGATGACGCAGTACCTCCAAGAGGCGCTGCCGTTCGAACTCGTCGAGGCAGCACGTGTGGATGGTGCATCGATGTTCCGCACCTTCTGGTCGATCGCGATGCCCGCGGCACGCCCGGCCGCGGCCACACTGGGGCTGTTCACCTTCGTTGGCTCGTGGAACAGCTTCTTCTGGCCGTCAGTGGTCATGCGTTCGAAACTAACCATGCCGCTGGTCATCCCGCAGCTGCGCGGCGCATTCACAACAGACACGGGCCTGGTCATGGCTGGTGTGTTCCTCGTAGCAGCACCTCTGCTCATCGTATTCGTCTTCGCCGGCAAGCAACTCGTCTCCGGCGTCATGGCCGGCGCGGTCAAGGGCTGACACCGCGTCTCCTCGAGGGTGTCCCTGTGGGGCTCGTAGACATCGCCATTTGTCGCCGCCTCAGCATTGATTTGCTGTGAAAGCGCCGAAGAAGCAGTCACTTAACAGAGTCACGCCACGCTTCCAGGAACGAGTGGATGTGCACCAGTTCCTCCTGCGAGATGCCGTGCCCCAGTCCGGGGTAGACGTGCGAGGTCAGCGTCGAGTGCCCGGGCAACCAATGGGCGGTGTGCTCCACCAGGGCCGGGGAAAACATCGTGTCGGCGGCTCCCATGCCCCAGAACACCGGCGGACGACGCTGCGCCAGTTCGGCGTCGCCGGGGGATTCGCCCGGGTACACCACGCTGCTGAGCGCCAGGACCGCACCGAAGCGCCGCGGATCCTGACGCAGTGCCTGCAGGGCCACCACGGCCCCCTGCGAGAACCCGAGCAAAGCCACCGACGACGCGTCGGCGGCCTGGGCGTCCAGCCAGGCGCGCAGCGCTGCGGCGGGGGCATCGGCCACGCCGGGGCGCTGTCCCAGCGAGCCGAGCGGGAACCAGGACCGGCCGGGAGCGGGTGGTGGGGCCGCCAGGGGTGCGGCCAGCGACGCGACGGCGATACCCGTTGGCAGGTAGGGCAGCAGCCCGAAGAGGTCGTGCTCATCCGCGCCGTACCCGTGCAGCAACACCAGCAGCGGCATGCCCCCGCATTCCCTCGGAGCCCATTGCGTGAGTGTCGGGTCGATGGTCAGCTCAGCATTCATGGGCCAATCGTCTCAGGCTCTGATGATCGGCACCGGCGGAGGCCCCCGGCCCGGTCATCCCAGCCACCTCACTCCGAGTCGACGGGGGTCCAAGTCGGGTGCGACCGAACAATGGCCCCGAGAAGACGCAGTGACCACGTAAGGGTGCTGCGTGTTCCCCGGGACGCGCTGCCCGCACTTTCGGTAGCCGCGTAGAGCGCAGACGATGGCCTTGCTGATATGGGCGTCGGCCGAGACTCAAAGCGCGAGGTGTTGCCTCGGGCGCTAGTCCCTGCCACCGGCTTACGTAGTGCGAGTGTAGTACGCTGAAGTGGTGGGTGAAGAAATCGACTGGCGCTATCGGGGCGATTACATCGCCAAGCATGGACTTTCCCCAGACATCGCCAACGAAGTCTTCGCCGACCCCAACAGGTTGGCTATTGAACCGGACCCCGCGTCCGTGTCAGGCAGAACCACCCGGTCATCGGATGGTCATTTCGACCCAGACGCTGGTCACAACAGATAGTCCTTCCCGATCAGGGGATCATCTGGGGAGTCAACGCTTGGCCATCGAATAGCACCGACCAGCGCCGATATCGAGAGGAGCAGACAGATGTCGATCAGTGATCTCATCGCAACCGAAGCTGAAGCGGCCGAACGCAACCCGGACGCCGGGGTCAGGCCAGAGAGCAAGGTGACCCGCGGCCATCGGCGCGGCAAGACGCTTCAGGTTCGCTTGAACGTCGAGGAATTGGACGCGCTGGCGCGTTTGGCCGAACAGCGCGGTCTTCCCGTGTCCACGCTGGCTCGTGACATCCTGCTGGCCCAACTGGCGGACTCCAGCGATTCCACTCAGGCCCTGATTGCCAGGATCCGGGCAGAACTCGACGACCTTGCCGCCCGCGTGGCCTGACCCCGGCTCGAAAGACCCACACATCAGCGTGGAGCGAGCGGCATGCCGGAGGTCAACGCCCGTTGCCGCAGGTCGTTCCCGCGTCTGGTTGCCGCTCGGAGTGTAGACTCATAAGTCTACTCGGTGTATCTTCATGCCATGGCTGAGACAACCACCATTCGCATCAGCAGAGACACCCATGCGCGGGTTGCCCGCTTGGCGGCCGAGCGCCACGAAACCATTGATCAGACAGTGAGCCGGGCGATCCGCGCGCTCCGCCAGGACGCTATGGCGCAGGATCTCGCGGTGGAGCTGACTGGCGATGAAGCCGCCTGGCTCGATGCTGACGCCGGGTGACATCGTCGAACTTGACCTTGTCGCGCCGACTGGCAGCGAGGCCGGTCTTTCCCGGCCGGCCATCGTCGTGACGGCGAACCGTCTCCTGAGGGGTGGGCCCAATGTCATCCACGTCGTACCGTTGACCCGGACGATCCGCCAGAGCAGCACCGAGGTCATCGTCGACCCGGATGAGGACAACCAGCTGAGGGAGCGTTCGTCGGCGCAGTGCCAGCATGTGCGCTCCGTGGCCACCACTCGGATTCGAGCGCGCACGGGAAATGTCGGCCCCGTGGTTCTCGGCGAGGTCCGCGAGACGCTGGCGCTGCTGTTGGACCTGTAGCCGCTTCGTCACAATGGGGCTGAGTGGGTGTCTGAGTGTCGCCATGAGGCGATGAAGACAGTCCTACTTGAACTAGGGCAAGTCTTGTGAGCTGGCCAGAGGAGCGTCTGGATCCCTGACAGCGTCGTCCGCCATGCTTGCCGGCCGCGGCCCGAGAACTCCTCGACCTCCTTGTGGACGACAGGCAGCCGATCGTCGATTCCGAGAGGACCACGTATCCTTGATTGGTGACACTCACACCGCCACCGACCATGTCCTTCGCCGGGCACTTCGCCCGCGAGGTTGCTGAGATGGCTCTGCCCTGGCAGGCGGAGGAAGTCCTCGACCCGCAACTGCTGATGCTCAATGAGCCGCTTGCCGCCGAACTGGGTCTGGATCCCGCGTGGTTGGAGAGCCATGAGGGCATGCGCCTGCTGGTCGGCAACGACGTGCCCGCCGGTGCCACACCGGTGGCACAGGTTTACGCCGGACACCAGTTCGGAGGGTTCTCTCCGCGTCTGGGCGATGGGCGCGCCCTTTTGTTGGGTGAGGTCGTCGACACCGACGGGCAGCTTCGCGACGTCCACCTGAAGGGCTCGGGAAGGACACCGTTCGCTCGCGGCGGGGACGGCCTCGCCGCGGTCGGCCCCATGCTGCGGGAGTACATCGTCAGTGAAGCGATGCACGCTCTGGGCATTCCCACGACCCGCTCCCTGGCAGTCGTGGCCACGGGGCAGACAGTGCGCCGTGAGAGTCCGTTGCCGGGCGCGGTGCTCACCAGGGTCGCGAGCAGCCATGTGCGGGTGGGCAGCTTCCAATACGCCCACTCCTCGGGCAACCTCGACCTTCTCCGCCGCCTTGCCGACCACTCGATCTCGCGGCACTACCCCGAAGCGGCGGAAGCCGAGCAGCCCTATCTCGCCCTGTTCGAGGCAGTGATCACCGCGCAGGCGTCGCTGGTGGCCCACTGGATGCTCGTCGGGTTCGTGCACGGGGTCATGAACACCGACAACATGACGATCTCGGGCGAGACCATCGACTACGGGCCGTGCGCATTCATGGAGGCGTTCGATCCGGCCACGGTATACAGCTCAATCGACGGGCGCGGCCGCTACGCCTACGGCAACCAGCCGATCGTGGCGCAGTGGAACCTGGCTCGGCTCGCCGAGGCCCTCCTGCCACTCCTGCACGACGACCAAGAACAGGCGGTCGCCCTCGCGGTGGACTCACTCGACGCCTTCCCCAAGCAGTACGACGATGCTTGGTTGGCCGGCATGCGGGCCAAGCTCGGCCTGTCCGACGAGTTGGACGAGGCGGCGGCCTCACCCCTGTTCGACGAGCTGCTCACCTTGCTGAAGGAAAGCCAGGTCGATTACACCTCGTTCTTCCGCCAGCTTGGTAGCGCCGCTCGCGGCGACGCCACGCCCATCCGCGGCCTCTTCGGCGACGTCGCGAGATTCGACACCTGGATGGAGCGCTGGCTGGCCCTGGATCCCGACGCCGACATGATGGACCGGGTCAACCCTGTTTACATCCCCCGGAACCACCTCGTCGAGGAGGCTCTAGCCGCCGGCAGCGAGGGAGACCTGGAACCACTGACGCGGCTCCTCGCCGCGGTTGCTCGCCCGTACCACGAACGCCCAGGACTTGAGCGCTACGCCGCCCCCGCCCCTCACGAATTCGGCCCCTATCAGACGTTCTGCGGAACCTGAACTGGCCACGACCGCCTCTCAATTCATCCCAATAATCCATCTCCCAGTTCGAGCTTGATGAATCTGACCTGTTCAGCGTCGGCCCTGCTGGCGCTGGTCACCGTCGCCCTCGGGCTCAACTGGCTCTGAGACTCCCCAGCCGGGCTGGCGCCTGATCCTCCTGATTCGTTAGATCGGCACCGCAGTAGCTAAGATGCATCCGATGACCTCCTCCCGGAGGATCGGAGGTTTGGGTGCAACGACTACAGCCGGGCCTGGTGCTCTCGGAGCGCTACCGACTCTTGGGACATGTGGCCTCTGGCGGCATGGGACAGGTCTGGGAAGCATTCGACGACACCCTGGGGCGTCGCGTCGCCCTCAAGATCATGCACCCGAACACCCAAGACGAAATTGTGCGGGCGGAACGCTTCCGCGACGAGGCACGGTTCGCGGCCCAGCTGACGCATCCCAACATCGTGACCATCCACGACTTCCTCGACTTCGAAGGCCTGTCCTACCTGGTGATGGAGTTCGTGGACGGCCTCACCCTCGCCGCCCTGTTGAGTCCGCGGCCTCTCGTCCCGGAACAGGCCCGGATCATCCTGCACGAACTCGCCTCCGCTCTCGTGGTGGCCCACGAAGCCGGGATCATCCACCGTGACATCAAGCCGGCCAACGTCCTGGTCTCCGCCACCGGTGCCAAGCTCACGGACTTCGGCATCGCCCGTTCCGTCGAAGGCGAGTCTCACACCCTCACCGGGCAGGTGATGGGCACCGCCCACTACCTCAGCCCCGAGCATGCCTTGGGCCAGAAGCTCGGTCCAGCTTCCGACGTCTACGGTTTGGGGGTCCTCGCCTTCGAGATGCTGAGTGGGGACAAGCCGTTTGATCGCGGATCCCCGATCGCCACGGCGCTCGCACACGTCCAGGACACTCCGCCGGGACTGCCCGACGGGACCCCGCCTGATCTCGTCGCGCTCGTGACCGCATGCCTGGAGAAGGATCCTGCCAAACGTCCATCGGCAGCACTTCTGGTACGGATGCTGGAGCCGCTCGTGCAGGGCCAGGCGGAGCCGATTGAGCCGGGCGAGGACCCGGACGCCACGACGGCGCTCGCCGCCGTCCCCCGGCGTGCCGTCCTGGAGGGTTGAGGACCCACGGGCATGCGCCTGGTGGGACGTTCGTCAGAGCTGATCATCCACATAGGCGGTGAGGGCCTCGACGATGGCCGCCTCGGCCTCAAACCGGGCCACGGTGGGGATGCCGTCGTCGTTCTGTGGGCCGTACCTGCCGAAGAAGCTGTGCACCGCGCCCGGTATCACGATGAGTTCGCTGTCCCGGGGGAGCCTGGCCATGCCCCCGCGCACATCGTCTCCCTCAGCGATCGCGTCGTGCTCCGCCAGCAGCGAAATTGCGCTGAAGGGTGCTCCGGCCAGGGAGGTGTTCTCCGGTGGATAGGCCGCCATCAGCACCAGCCCTGCCACGGTGTCGTCATTGTCCGCGGCGTAGGACGCAGCCATGGCACCACCCAGGGAATGACCCCCGACCATGATGGGTCGGCCCTCCGCATAGTGCTCAATGAGCTCGTCTGCACGGTCGATGTCCGTGACGGCGAGGTCGAACGTGAACTCCGGAATCACCGTGTGCACCCCGTGCGACGCCAGCTCGCGGCCCAACCATTCGTACGCCTGCGGCCGCACCAGACCGCCCGGGTAGAGGACGAACAAGACACTTGCGTCTCCGGCGGGCCGGATGGACAGGACGCGGCCACCCACGTCATCGAGGCTGGCGACGACCCCTTGGCTGGCGGTGCCCGTCACGGCGTCCTGCCCCACCACCAGCGGGGGCCGCAGCACGTACGGCTGGGCCACCCCGATGCCGTAGCCGAGCAGACCAACCAGCAACACCAACACCACACGAGCCGCACGACGCATGGGATGCAGCCTAGCCGCGGCACCCGGATCGCAGGAGGTACGATCAGGGCCATGCGCGATCCCAAGGACCTGGAGTGTTGGCTCACCGACAAGGACGGGGTACTGGTACATGGCGAACGGGCCATTCCCGGCGCCCGTGAACTGATCGACCACTGGAACACACGGGGGCAGCGCTATCTGGTGCTGACCAACGACTCCATCCACACTCCGCGAGATCTGGTGGCGCGCCTGCACCGCGCGGGACTCGACGTGCCGGAAGAGAATATCTGGACCTCGGCAATGGCCACGGCCGCGTTCCTGTCCAACCAGCGGGGTGACAAGACCGCCTATGTCCTGGGGGAGGCCGGCTTGACCACAGCGCTCCATGAGGCGGGATTCACGCTGACCGATCACCAACCGGAGTTCGTCGTCCTCGGCGAGACCCGCGCCATGTCCTTCGAACAGGCCACGCGGGCCATCCGTCTGATCCTGGGTGGGGCCCGCTTCATCTCCACCAACCCCGACGTGGCCGGACCGAGCACTGACGGCATCGTGCCGGCGACGGGTGCGTTTGCGGCCATGATCACCGCCGCCACGGGCCGGCAGCCCTACACCGTCGGCAAACCGAACCCCATGATGTTCCGCTCGGCACTGAACCAGATCAACGCGCACTCGGAGACCACCGGAATGATCGGCGACACCATGCGCACCGACATCGTCGCGGGCATGGAGGCCGGCCTCCACACCGTGCTCGTCCTGACGGGCAACACCACGCCCGAGGAGATCGAGTCCTACCCCTTCCGCCCCAGCCGGGTGCTGGATTCCGTGGCCGACCTCCTGCCGCTGCTGCAGGAAGCCGAGGGCAGCTGACCGGTGGGCGGGCGCCCCTGACGGCTCACGCCTTCGCGGACTCGTCCGCGCGCAGGCCGGCACCGGGCAGTTCGCGGCTAGAGGTGCCGCGCAGGCTGCGATAGGACCAGACCGTCATCGCAATGGTCACTACCCACGCCGCGCCGAGGACCACCCCATTGAAGAGTGATGGATCCACGATGAACACCCCAATGGCCACCAGCGACACCTGCCCCGGGATGGCCGCCATCCCGCTGGCGACCAGGAAATCACGCTGCGATACGCCGAACGCACCGCTGCCATAGTTGACGGGCCAATACGGCATGCCGGGCATCAGCCGCAGCAGGAACACGGCTTCAAAGGCACGATCACCAAGGCGCTGCTCGATGACGGCGGAGCGCTTTCCCAGCAGCCGCTTGACGATCGTGAGCCCCAGCGCGCGGGCCAGCCAGTAGGCACCCCAGCAGCCCACGAGAGCACCCAAGACGGAGACAATGCTGCCGGCGAGGGTGCCGAACAGGATCCCTGCCGAAACGGCCATGATCGTGACGGGAATGGGGGTGAGGGCCACCAGGGCGTACGCGCCGGCGAAGACCAGCCACCCAGCCCAACCAAAACCATCGATCGTCTCCCGCACCTCACCGATGGAGTCTTGCACCTCGCCGAGGGAGGGAAGATTCACGTTGAGGACCAACCACAGCATGATCAGGACGGCGAGGAGGAGCGCCCCAGCACGCAGCAGGGAGCCCCACTCGAGCCAGGATGCATCGTCCGTTGATTCATCGGCGGGCGATGTCGACCCGCGTTTCTCGTCCGTCACCGCTCCAGTGTGTCACCAACTGAGCGGGCATGCTCCACCAGTCGGTCGAACCCGGCGTCCTGTGCTGCGTCCACGGACTGGGCCTCCGGGTGCGCGTCGAACCACGCGACCTGCTCCGCGGCGGCCTGGTCGTAGGTGATGGTGGGACGGAAATCGGGCACCAGCGCCCGCAGCTTGGAGCAGTCGAAGACCATGGAGTGTGCTTTGTCTCCCAGCAGCCCGGGACCGAGGTCGGGCAACACCCGGGCGATCGTCTGGGACGCGACGGGCACCAGTTCCGGCTCGTCCACCCCAGCAGCGTGAGCCAGCCAGGTGTAGATCTGGCCCCAGGTGGGGGCATGGTCGCCCATGATCTGGAAGGTGTCGCCCACCGCCTGCGGATTGCCCAGCAGCCCCACGAAACCGACGGCGAAGTCGTCGGTATGCGTCACGGTCCACTGCGACGTGCCGTCGCCCGGAACCACGACTGGCTTTCCGGCGCGCAGCCGCGCCACGTCGGCCCACTTGCCCAGGGTCAGCAGCTTGGTGCGGTCGTAGGTGTGGGATGGCCTCACCACCGTGGCTGGGAACCCGTCGTCGCGGTATGCGGCGGTCAGGATCTCTTCACATGCGATCTTGTCCCTGGCGTAGGGCAGGAACGGGTTGCGCAGGGGAGTGGACTCGGTCACCGGCAGGCGGGACGGCGGCTTCTGGTAGGCCGACGCGGATGAGATGAAGACGTACTGCCCGGTGCGGCCGGAAAACCGTGCAACATCGCGCGCCACCTGATCCGGCGTGTACGCCAGGAACTGGGCCACCACGTCGAACTCCCGCCCCTGCAGGACGGCGTCAACCGCTTCGTCGTCGTGGACGTCCGCCACCAACGCCTCGACCCCTGGTGGCGGTGGGTTGGAGCGGCCACGGTTCAGCATCGCGACCTCATGGCCGAGACTCACCGCCCGCTTCAGGCTGGCGTGGCTGATGGTGCCGGTGCCGCCGATGAACAGGATGCGCTGGGGATTCAACGAGGTGGTCATTGCCCCATGCTGTCACGCCAGCGATGCACTGGCTTCCACTCCGCGGATCAGGTCATTCGCTGATCTGAGGCTGCCGGCCAGATCCCCGGCGGTGATGTCAGCGGCGCTTCTGATGTCGATCACCGCGCTCTCACCCGCGCGGAGTGTCAGTAGACCCTGAACGGCCACCGCATCCGGCGCCAGTCGATCAGCCAAGACGAAGACGTCGCGCGCCAGACTTCGGGCGGTGATGACCGCACGCCCGCCATCAGAGTCCGGCGCCCAAGCCACCTCCATCGGCTCCGGGTGATAGCGCAGGTCCACGTCCTCGGCGAAGAAGTGGAAAGTCCGCACTCCGTCCAGCGTGCCCACGAGGACCTCCTGGGCGGGGACGCGGGGAGTCGTGGCCTCTGCCGGGAGCTGGATCGTTCGAGCGCTGCGGGGTGGTACCTCCAGCGTGTGGGTGGAGTGCCATTCCTCGGTGCCGTCAAAGGTTTCCCGCCACAGCTCGAGAGTTCCGCCCCATGGCGCATCGGTGTCGTTGACCGCCACCGCCGCCCAGGCGTCCTCGCGAGGCTGAATCGTCAGCAGCCGCGGGGCGTAGGCGTCGCGCATTGCGTACCACAGCGGCTTGAGGCGGGCCTGGTAGTCAACGGCCGCCCACGAGATGGCTGGCCAACAGTCGTTGAGTTGCCACACGATCGACCCTGAGCTGCGCGGCCAATGGGAACGGAAGTGCCGGATGCCGAAGGCCACCGCCCTCGCTTGGTTGAGTTGGGTGGTCCAGTGCCAGTCAACAAGGCCCTCCGGTTCCGGGAAGTGACCGTCGTGACCGCGGGCGAGCTTTTCTTGACCAGCGTCAGCCTTCTGGTGGTTGAGCATCCCCGGCGACGTGGGGCCCGGTGCCTGATCGTCCGGAATCGCCTCCAACAGGGTGCTCCAAGCAGCCGGACCCTGGAAGCCGAACTCAGCGCAGAACCGGGGGATGTAGTTCAGGTATCCGGTGTAGTCCACCGCGTTCCACACGTCCCAGATGTGCATGGTGCCATGGTCGGGGTGGTTGGGATGGACGTCGTCAAGAGCTGCGCCGGGACTGTGGGGACTTCCTTCGACGTAAGCCACGTGCGGTGCGAGTTCCGCGACGATCTGGGGGAAAGCCGAAAAGTAGTACCACTCGCCCCACGTGGCGCCGTCCTGGAGTTCCTCGTCCCAGTAGTCGACACGACTCCAGAGGTTCTCGTTGCCCCCGCTCCAGACCACCAGGCTGGGATGCGGCGCCAACCGAGAGACGTTCTCCTGCGCTTCCGCAACCAGTTCGGAGCGCAGTGGTTCTTCCTCCGGGTAGGCCGCGCAGGCCAGCATGAAGTCCTGCCACACGAGGATGCCGAAGGCATCGCACAGCTCGTAGAAGTGGCGCGACTCATAGATGCCGCCGCCCCAGACACGCAGCAGGTTCAGATTGGCTCCCATGGCCTGCTGGATGCGCTGCTCATATCGCTCCCTGTCCATCCGGGTGACCAGGTGATCATCGGGGATCCAGTTGGCGCCCTTGACCTCGATGGGGCGCCCGTTGATCTTCAGGACGAAGGAGGTGCCGTACTCATCTTCTTCCATGAGTGTCTCAACGCGGCGAAACCCGATCCGGTGGCTCAGCACATCGAGCGCGTCACCGTCGGGTTCATCACGGGCCAACCGGACGTCCAGACCTACGAGGCGCTGCATGCCGTGGCCTCGGGGCCACCAGACCGGGGCTGACGGCACCTCAAGCTCGAAGGTGGCTTTCACGTTCCCAGACGGCAGCACCACCCGTCGTTGCTGCCCGGTTTCCAGACGGACGTCGACCACCAGCGGCACGTCGGCGCTGCCCGGACCGCGTTCCACCTCGACATGTACATCCACGACGCCCGTGCCGTCTTCGCGCAGCGTCGCCATGGGACGCGCCGTGGCGAGCCGCGCCACACGCCACCGCTCGAGGCGTACGGGACGCCAGATGCCTGCCGTCTGGAGATCAGGACCCCAGTCCCAGCCGAAACTGCACGCCATCTTCCTCACCATGTTGTAGGGGTGGGGGTAGGCGTGGGGACGGGCACCAAGCTCGGCTTCCCGGGCGTGCGCCAGCCTCAGCGCCGGACTGAACTCAACCAGGAGGGTCCCCGCGGCCCCCGCCAAGTCAGTCACGTCGTAGCGGTATTCGCGGTGCATGTTCTCCGAGCGGCCCAGTTCGACGTCACCGAAGCTGACGTCCGCCACCGTATCCAGCCCTTCGAAGACCAGTGCGACGTGTTCGTCGGCCTCCGCTGCGGCCAGCTGGAGCTCTCGCTCGTAACGCCAGCTGGTGCGATGGATCCAGTCCTGTTGGTGTTCGTTGCGATCCAGATAGGGATCATCGATCTGCCCGGCTGCCAGCAAGTCGGTGTGCACGCAGCCGGGAACCGTCGCGGGCATCCGCCCCGGCAGGTGTTCCGCGGGCCCAGCTCCCTCGGTGGCGGTCAGGCTCCAGGCGTCGTGCAGCGTGGTGGTGGTTCTCACTGGAAGGGTGATCCTTGTCTGCTAGTGGGACGTACCTCAGCCCTTGACGGCCCCGAAGATGACGCCCTTCGTGAAGTGCCGCTGGATGAACGGATAGACCAGGAGGATCGGGATCACGGCCAGCACCATGATGGCCATCTTGATCGGCAGCCCAGTCACTTCGCCGCCAGTGACGTCGATGGGCGTGGTCGATCCGGGAAGTTGCACACCCTGCAGGACGTAGGAGCGCAGGACCAGCTGCAACGGCCACAGGGAGTTGTCGTTGATGTAGAGCATGGCGTTGAAGAAGGCGTTCCAGTACCCGACCCCGTAGAACAGGGCGATGACGGCGAGGACGGCCTTCGACATGGGCACGACGATCCGGAACAGAATACGCCAGTCACCAGCTCCGTCGACGCGTGCGGCCTCGAGGATGGACGGGTCGATCCCCATGAAGAAGTTGCGCAGGATCAGCAGATTGAAAGCCGACACCGCGCCGGGCAGGATCAAGGCCCACAGGCTGTTGATCAAGCCCAGGCTGGAGACCAGGAGATAGGTGGGGATCATCCCGGCCCCGAAGAACATCGTGAAAAGGAAGATGAACAGGATCGTTCGGTGACCGAAGGAGTTGGTCCTGGACAGCCCGTAGGCAGCCAGCGCCGAGACGGTGACAGACAATAGCGTGCCGACCCCCGTCACGATGATGCTGACGATCAGGGAGCGGCTGACCACCCCACCGGAGAGGATCTGGCGGTACGCCGACAACGTGAACTCGTCGGGGACGGTCACCAGTCCCCCGGCGCGGGTGACTGCACCCTGGGTGGAAAAGCTGGTCAGGATCACGGTGTAGAGGGGGTAGAGGACAACGAAGATGATGAACAGCAGCACCACCAACTTGCCCCCCATCCCCAGTGCTGTGGGTTTCTCATCCCATACGGGCCGGTGTTTTGAGGATCTGAACAGGCCGGAGCCCTTCTTGCGAGCGCTCTCGGGAGGCGTGGCGTCACCAGCGTCGGTGATGGGAGGCGGCTTTGGACCGTAGGCGGTTCCGGTTCCGGTTCCAGTACTCATGCCTTTTTGTACACCCCTGCTTCCCCGAACGCGTGGGCCAACTTGTTCGCCCCGTACACAAGGGCGAGCGAGACCACTCCCTTGACCAACCCGGCTGCAGCGGCGAACGACCAGTCGCCCCCGATGACACCCTGGTAGTAGACGAAGGTGTCGATCACCTCGGACACCCCTGCTCCGACGGCTCCGCGCTGCAGAATCAGCTGCTCGAAGCCCACCGTCAGCGCGTCGCCGAGCCTCAGGATGAGAAGA
>CAZPSO010000013.1:0-21683 GCA_964588895.1 uncultured Tessaracoccus sp. | reverse complement strand
ACGCGGGCGATCTGGTCGACGTGCTCACCGCCAGGCGTGGGCCAGGAACGCCACTGGTAGCCGTACACGGGCCCCAGATCGCCGTTCTCGTCGGCCCACTCGTCCCAGATGGTGATCCCGTTCTCATGGAGCCACTTGATGTTGGTGTCGCCGCGCAGGAACCAGAGCAGTTCACCGAAGACACTGCGGGTGTGGACCTTCTTGGTGGTCAGCAGCGGAAAGCCCTGCGCCAGGTCGAACCGCATCTGGTGCCCGAAGACGCTCCGTGTGCCCGTCCCCGTCCGGTCGGACTTGACCACTCCCTCATCGATGATCCTGGTCAGCAGGTCAAGGTACTGCTGCATGTCACTGCTCCTTCAACCACGATGCGAACTGCGCCAAGGCTCGGCCCCTGTGGCTGAGCGCGTCCTTGTCCTCGGGGCTCATCTGCGCGGTGGTGATCGAGTGCCCCTCGGGGACGAAGATCGGGTCGTAACCGAACCCGTTGGTCCCCGCCGGGGCGTCAGCGATGTGCCCGCGCATCTCGCCACTGAAAACTATAGGCGCCATGTCGGGGCCCACCAACGCCAACGCGCACACGAACCGGGCGCTCCTGCGGCGTTGCGGAACCCCGTCGAGCTGGCGGATCAGGAGCCGCAGGTTGGCCTCGTCGTCGCCCTCTGGACCGGCCCACCTGGACGACCGCACACCCGGCATCGACCCCAGCTCGTCCACCTCCAGCCCAGAGTCGTCGGCCAGGGCCACCAGACCCGTGCGGCGGGTGGCGGCGTTCGCCTTCAACAGGGCGTTGCCCTCGAAGGTGCGCTCGGTCTCCTCCGGGGCCGGGTAGGCGTCGAAGTCCTCCAGCCCCAGCACCTCCACGCCAACCCCCGATGCGGCCAGCACCCGGCGCAACTCCACGAGCTTTCCGGCGTTGGAGGTGGCGAGCACCAGGCGCTCCACAACGCTCACGCGAGCGCCTCGCCCTGGATGCGGGTCAGTTCCGCGCATCCGAGTGCCCCCAGATCCAGCATCTGGTTCAGCTCGTCGCGGTCGAACGGTTCCCCCTCGGCGGTGCCCTGCACCTCGATGAACCTGCCCGAACCCGTCATCACGATGTTCATGTCAACCTCGGCGCGCACGTCCTCCTCGTAGGGCAGGTCCAGCACCGCACGGCCGTCGATGAATCCTACGGAGACGCCCGCCACCGAATCCTTCAGGGGTTCGCCCTTCAGCGCATTCAAGCCCCGAAGATGGGTCACGGCATCGGCCAGCGCCACCCAGGCGCCGGTGATGGCAGCCGTCCGGGTGCCGCCGTCGGCCTGCAGTACGTCGCAATCCAGCACGATGGTGTTCTCGCCCAGAGCCTCGTAGTCGACCACGGCACGCAGCGAACGGCCGATCAGGCGGGAGATCTCGTGGGTGCGCCCCCCGATCTTGCCCCGCACCGACTCACGGTCCGAACGGGTATGCGTGGAGCGCGGCAGCATGGAGTACTCCGCCGTCACCCAGCCCAGGCCGGAACCCTTGCGCCAGCGCGGAACCCCGACGGTGACGCTGGCGGCCACCAGCACCCGGGTGCGGCCGAACTCGACGAGCACAGAGCCCTCCGCGTGGTCGAGCCAGTTGCGGGTGATGCGCACGGGGCGGAGCTGGTCCGGGGCCCGTCCGTCGAAGCGTGGGGTCATGCGCCCAACCTAGCCCAGATCAGCCGTCGCACCCGCACCGCTCTGCCGGGGGCACATCGCCCAGCGCCTCCTCGATGTGGAGGCCGCACCCACGCCAGGTGGGCTTGTCACACAGTGGGCAGGTCACCTTGCTGCACATGAGGGTTTCCTTCCTGTTCGTCAACGCCGATTTCAGCTCATGGTCCAGCCGCCGTCCACCGGCAGGGCCACCCCGGAGACGTAGCTGGCGTAGTCGCTGGCCAGGAAGAGGGCGGCACCGGCCACGTCCTCGGGCTGGCCGAGTCGGCCGAGCGGGATGGGGGCGAGGAAGGCCTCGCGGATGCTGGGATCCTCCAGGATGGCCTTGGTCATGCCCGTCTCCCCCGTGCCGGGGCAGATGGCGTTGGCGCGAACGCCTTCCTTGGCGAAGTCGACGGCGATGGCCTTGGTCAGCGAGATGACACCGCCCTTCGTCGCACCGTAGGACGCGGCGTCGGGGAAGCCGATGATGCCCCCGGCCGAGGCTGTACTGATGATGGATCCCTTGGTCTTCTTGAGGTGGGGCATGGCGTACTTGGCGCCCAGGAAAACGCTCTTGAGGTTGACGTCCGAGGCGCGTTCCCAGTCCTCCACGGACGTGGTCTCCACTGTGCCGGGGATGTAGGTGCCGGCGTTGTTGAACAGCACGTCGATCCGGCCATAGGCATCGACGGCCGCCTGGACGAAGGCCTCCACCTGTTCGGCCACCGCAACATCCGCGGTCACCGCGATTGCCTCGTACCCCGCGGACGTCAATTCATCCACGACGGCCTTCGCAGCATCCTCGTCGTAGTCGACGGCCACCACCTTGGCGCCCTGCTCGGCGAACAGCAGGCTGGTGGCCCGTCCGAACCCTGATCCCGCGCCCGTGATGATGGCGACCCGATCCTTCAGCATCATGACTTGCCCCTTTTCGTTTGGTACACGCACAACACTAGGACACCAGTGGCGCGAGCGGAATTCCGATGGTCTCGGCACCGGAGACGAAGTCGCCCATCAGCCGCCGGCCCACGCCGTTGAAGTTCTCGGCGTCCCCCGTGGTCAGGAAGGTGCGGGTGGCGCTGCGCGGTTCGTCGTGGACCAGCCCCAACCGCGTCAGGGTGGTGTAGGTGGTCCGGGCGCAGGCACCAGCACTGGAAACCAGCGTGACGCCCTCCCCCAACACGTAGCTGATCACGCCTGTCAGCAGGGGGTAGTGGGTGCAGCCCAGGATGAGGGTGTCCACGTCGGCCACCTGCAGGGGCTCCAGGTAGCCGCGGGCCACGTCGAGCAACTCCTCCCCGCCGGTGATGCCCGCCTCGACGAACTCGACGAACCGGGGGCAGGGCTGGGTGCTCAGGTGGATGTCACCGGCGATCCCGAAGGCGTCGTCATAGGAGCGAGACGTGGCCGTGGCCTGGGTGCACACCACGCCGACGCGACCATTGCGGGTGGCTGCGGCCGCGCGTCGGGCGGCGGGGATGATGACCTCGATGATGGGCACGTCGTAGCGCTCACGCGCGTCGCGCAGCACCGCGGCGGAGGCGGAGTTGCAGGCGATCACCAAGGCCTTGACGCCCAGCGAAGCCAGGTGGTCCAGTCCCTGGAGCGCGAACTCGCGGACCTGGGCGATGGGCCGGGGGCCGTAGGGCGCACGGGCGGTGTCCCCCAGGTATATGAAGTCCTCGTGGGGAAGCTGGTCCACGAGGGAGCGCATGACCGTCAGCCCGCCGAAGCCCGAGTCGAAGATGCCGATCGGCTGGGCGAGATTGCTCACGCCTCTTCTCCCCGGAGGGTGGCGCGCGACTGGAGCGCCTCCTCCACCAAGTAGCCCAGCCAGTCACACACGGCGGCCACCGCCTGCTTCTGCTCCAGGTCGTGCAGCCGCGGCTCGGCCATCCGCTCGGTGCTGCCGGTCAGTTCCACGTGCCAGGAGGCGCGCAGGGCTGAGAGTGTCTTGACCCACGCGTCGATCTGCTCCTCGTCCACCAGCACCTCGTCGTCCTCCGCGGCATCCAGGCAGTCCAGGACGGTGTGGGCGGCGGCAAGGCGGTCGGCGGCCTGCTGGGTGATGGCGTGCTTGCGGAAGTCGGCCGCCTCCTCCTCGTCATTCGAGGCAGGCGGGAAAAGGCGCTCCAGGCGCGGATCCAGGACGTAGCGCGACCTGGCGGAGGTCATCTCCGCCTCCAGCCGTTCCAGCGGGTCCGCGGAAATTGAGCCGCTGATCTCCCGCATGGCGGCAGCGAACTGCTGGACCAACTGGGCCAGCATGTCGCCGCGGCCGGCCCGGCCATCGAAGTACCACACGGGCATGCTCATGTGCGCTCCAGGGTGGCCCACAGTGTGTAGTTCTGCATGGCCATGACGTCGCGCTCCATGGCCTCCCGGTTACCTGTCGAGACCACGGCTCTGCCCTCGTTGTGGACCTGGAGCATCAGCTCCTCCGCCTTCTCGCGCGGGTACTTGAAGTACTCCTGGAAGACGTAGGTGACGTAGCTCATCAGGTTGACGGGGTCATCCCACACGATCGTGACCCACTGCTGCGCGCCCTGGAGCGCCTCGCTGGGGTTGTCGAGGACGACGGTGCCGCCCTCCGGGGTCGGTTCGGATGATGTCATGGCCCCATTGTGGCAAAGATGCCGCGAAATACGAGTCCTGAAGCTAGCCGTCCCGGGCCACCGAGTGGGACTCCGAGCTGGCGGCTGCGCTGACCTCGATCGAGTTGATCCCGATGATGGGGAGGAACTGGCATTCATAGCTGCCGCTCACGGTGACGGTGACCATGTCACCACTGAAGGAGACAGCCCCGGAAAACGGTGAAGCGGCCAGGTAGTCCTGGGCGGCTCGGGCCGCCAGGGGCGCGTCGACGCGCGCGCGGGGGCCGGTGAGGTCCAGCTGCTGCCCGGCGGCCCTGGCGGCCTCGGAAGCCACGGCGTGAGCCTCCTGGCTGGCTGCCGCGTGGCCGGCGAAGTCGACGCCAATCCCCATCACGATCACGAAAGCAGGAAGACCCACCGCGGTCCAGACCGCGATGGATCCCCGCTGCTCATTCATGCCCAGACAATGCCACACAGGCCGGTTCACGAAGAACCGGCCTGTGGACAGATTGGATGGATCAGATGGTGGGCCAGGGAGGCGTGGCCGGCAGAAGAGCTTCGTACTCGGCCACCACCTTGTCCTGATAATCGCCGCGGTAGGTTCCGTCGAGGAACTTCGGCAACGCCTCCGCCTTGAACCGGTGCCACGACTCGGCCTCGCCACCCGGGTTGATCGGGTAGAACAGCACGCCCTGCTCGTAAGCGGCGTCCCGGTCTCCCGGGGCGTCGCCGATCAGCATGATGTGGTCGTCTTCGTACTTGCCCTTGGCGGCCCACTCCACGTGCTCCGATTTGGACCCCATCTCCTGCCCGGCGATGACGTGCATGTACTGGGCCAGGCCATGCTCGTTCCACTCCCGCTCCAATGCATCCACAGGAGTGGCAGAAACCACGATCGTGTCCACCTCGTCCTGCATGGCCTCGATGGCCTCACGCGCGCCGGGGAACGGTGCGTTGCCGCGCACCATCCAGGCGATCAGTTCGTTGACGCCGTTGCCCCACTCGATGCACTGCTGGATCTCTTCCGACGGGTTGGCCGCTGCGAAGTCGGCCACGCCCTTGTCGGAGCGCGGGTACCCGGAGTCGAGGAACTTCTGCAGTTCCTTGCCCTCGGGAATCTTGACGCCACGCTCGAGCACTTCGGGGCGCTGCTTCAGCAGTTCGAAGAGTCGGGCCAACGCCAGCCAGCGGTTCAGGCCGCGTGTGTTGGAGTACAGATTGACGAACAGGGCCGTCTCGCGCACCAGGGTGGAGGCGGCCTGCAGGTTGAAGTACTTGATGTAGGACGGGGTGAAGCACTCCTGGTGCTTGATGTCCATGGCGTCCATGGCGCAGCCATCGGAGTCGATACCGACGAAGTACTTCTTGGAGGGCTGGAAGTCCGCCAGCGCCTGCGCCCGCTCGGGCATCTTGGTGTCAGTCAATTTCGTCACACTCTCTCGATCAGATCCGGGTGTCCGGGAAGACGAACATCTCGTTGGCGGGCGTGCCGGTGAACTCGCTCTTGCCCTCCAGCTTGTCCAGCAGGATGTCGATGTTGAAGTCCTTGTCGTCGAACGCGCTGACGTAGGTCTTCACCTGCGGCATGTCCGGCAGGATGTTGGGCGAGGCGGTCGAGACCAGGATCGTCGGGATCTCGTGGACGTACCAGGGCATGTCAAGCGTGCCCTTCGTCCCCGGCCAGTAGGGCCGTTCGATGGCCTGTCCGATACCCACCACATTGGCCACCGACAGCACCAGGTCGTAGTTGTCGGTCAGGTCGGCGATGGCCGACTTGCCGCCGTAGGCGTCGGCCAGGATCTTGCGCACCTCGTCCGGTGACTTGCCCTTGACCTTGTCGAGCTGCGACTCGTAAAGGTCGGCCTGATAGCCGCGCTCGTTCAGCTTGGCCACGAACACCTCGGCGGGATGACCGCCGCCGCCCTCCGCCATCATCGCGAAGGGGCTGGGAGCGGCGCCGATCGGCACCACCAGGATCCGCGAGAACTTGCCGGTGGAGATCGGCAGGTTCTCGGGCTGCTTGTTCTTGACCAGGGCGATCGCCTTGTCGGCGACCTCCTCGGCCACCTTCTGGTGCTCGGGGAGTGCGATGCGGGCCATCGCCTCCTCCTTCGGCATCAGCAGCTCTGAGCCCGGCTTCTTGTGGAGCCCGAGCATGGCCTTCAGACCCAGGATGCGGGTGAGTGCCTCGTGCATGCGCTTGTCGGACAGCTTGCCGGATTTCCAGCCCTCCATCATCCAGTTGAAGTCCTCGTCCGGGTCGTTGAAAAACAGCCACAGGTCGCAGCCGGCCTCGATGGACAAGGGCAGCAGGTCGGAGCGTTTGCCCGCACCGGTCAGGCCCACCATGTGCGACGCGTCGGTCACGACGACGCCGTTGAAGCCGAGCTTCTCGCGCAGCAGTTGGGTGTTGATCTCCTTGGAGATCGTGGCCGGGAGGATGTCCTCGTCCGTCATGTCAGGGTTGAAGTGCTTCTGGTAGGACGGCAGCGCGATGTGGCCCGTCATGATCGAGGGAAGGCCCGCGTCGATCAGGCCCTTGTAGAGCTTGCCGAAGGTGGCGTCCCACTCGTCGGTGGAGAGCCAGTTGGGGGCGTGCGAGAGGTGCTGGTCGCGCTCGTCGATGCCGTCACCAGGCCAGTGCTTCGCGGCCGGGGCGATGCCGGACTCCTGGATGCCCTTCATGTAGGCCAGCGACATCTCCAGCACCAGGTCGGTGTCTTCGCCCCAGGTGCGGCGCGAGACGATCGGGTTGCGCCAGTTGCGGTAGATGTCGACGATGGGCGCGAACGACCAGTTGCACCCGACCGCCGAGGCCTCGATGCCGGAGATCCGGCCGAGTTCGTAGGCGTACCGGGTGTCCCCCGTGGCGGCCACCTTGGCCTCCCAGCCGACGTAGGTACCGTCGGTGGCCGCCCCATTGCCGCCGGCCTCCGTGTTGGCCGCGATCAGCATGGGGATCTTCGAATTGCTCTGCAGGATGTTGTTCTGCTCCCACACCTCGGCCGCCTTGCCCGGCTGGTAGCGCACCGCGCCAATGTGGTACTCGTCCAGGACGCCGGTCAGGTACTCCTCGGTCCGTTCCGATCCCATGTTGACGAACAGTTGGCCCACCTTCTCCTCGTCGGACATGCCGGCGATGGTCTCCTCGACCCAGGCCACCGCCTCGTCGTCCAGGTTGAACGGCTGGGCTTTCAAATTCACCATGCTGATCGCTCCTTAGGCGCTACGTTGCTTACCACCGATCCAACCAAATTCAGAGCCCGTGCACGCGATGTTGCACATTGTTTCCGCCCAGCCACCGGTCCGGAACAACTTTGGGCAACCGGTCGCCCGATGCCCCGTCCTGGTGAAGGCTGGAGTGAACCAGTCGCAGCCGAGCCGAGGCGGCAGGGGCCAATTCGCCACAGTCGCGGAAATCGGTCTCGCCTACCAATACGGTCATGGGTGAACGGCTATTGCGCCTGACCCGCAAGCGAGCCAGTCAACCAAACGGAAGGATCAAGCGAGATGCAACTACGCGAAGACGCACAGTGGGCCATGGTGGTGGCCACCTCCATCGGTGTGCGGATCACACCCGAAAACCGGCAGCCCGTCCACACCGCAAGCAATTTCCTGCTCCATGCCACCTCGGCGGAGACCAATGTGGCGTCGGTGGCCTCCCACCTCGGTCTGCCCGCCAAGGTCCTCACCAACTTCGTGGAGGGCTCCCCCATCTCCGCGCTCATCAAGGCAGACCTCCGACGCCGCGGCATGGCCTACGAGGGGCCCGACAAGCCGCAGGGCGACGCTTGGGGCTACCGCCACCAGTTCAACGTGGCGGACTCCGGCTTCGGCGGCCGGGCACCGCGGGTCTGGAACGACCGCGCCGGCGAGGTGGGCCTCGACCTGGACGTGGCCGACTTCGACCTGGACAAGCTGTTCCGGGACGAGGGCGTGAAGATCATGCACCTTTCTGGTCTGGTGGCCGCGCTGTCGCCGAAGACGTCGAAGTTCTGCGTGGAACTCGCACGCAAGGCCAAGGAGCACGGCACCGCCATCACGTTCGACCTCAACCACCGTCAATCCTTCTGGGAGGGTCGCGAAGAGGAGCTCAGCGCGGCCTTCAAGGAGATCGCCAGTCTCTGCGATGTCCTCTACGGCAACGAGGAGGACTTCCAGCTCTGTCTCGGCATCCGCGGTCCCGAGGCAGGCGGTGACGACATCGGTGAGAAGATCGAGAACTTCAAGGAGATGATCGGGCGCATCCAGGACGAATACCCCGATGCTTCCTACATCGGCACCTCGCTGCGCGAGGTTCTCTCGGCCAACCTGCACAAGTGGGGGATGATCCTGTGGGGCGACGGCGAGTTCAACGTCGCCGAACTGCGCGACATCGACGTACTTGACCGGATCGGCGGCGGAGACGGCTCGATCGGTGGCGTCCTCTACGGCATCCTGAAGGGCTGGCCGGCCGAGAAGTGCATGCAGTTCGGCTGGGCCACCGGCGCGCTGGCGGCCACCTCCCTGCATGACTACGGAGCCCCCGCTGACGAGGACCAGGTCTGGTCGATCTGGGAAGGCAACGCGCGCGTCCAGCGCTGATCCCAGATCTCTCGTTCGCGGCCACCCGACTCTCGGGTGGCCGCGGCGCTTTTCTGCGCCTTTTCGTCGCAAGGCCAGATTCTGGCAACAATTGGCAGCATTGCCACGTGTCCCGAGAACTTTGGTCGAATGGGGCTCACCGACACAAACCGCACTCCGGAAGCAGGCAAACCAGATGCTCCGCGTCCCACACGCCGGAATTCGCCCCGACACATCACGCCGAGTGCCCCTGACAACGGGTTCACGGCTAGAATCATCCATCAAAGAATCTCAACAGAGAGGTTGACATGTCTGACGCAACAACGAGGTCCAGCGGGCAGGATTCCAAGCCCGTCGTAACCCTCTTCGAACAGTACGGAGCGGGAGCCGACGCCATCGGCCGTGCGGTGGCCGAGGCCCTCGGTTGTCCGTACCACGCCCAGGCATACAGCTCGGAGGAACTCGAGCACGGCGTCCGGGCCGCCGAGGCCGACAACCTCGAGCAGCAGTCCACGCTGGCCGAGGTCTACACCGCCATGGGTGGCGCCTACGGCGGTTTCGAGGGCCGCGACGTGGTGACCACCCAGCGCGAGAAACGCGACATCATCTCCGACAACAACACCACGGTCCGTGGCTGGGCCGACGCGGGAGGCGTGATCGTGGGCCGCAACGCCACGAAGATCCTCGCCGATCGTCCCAACTCCGTGCACGTCCTGCTGACCGGTGATCCCAAGGACCGCATCGCCCGGGGAGCCGAAGAGGCGGGCATCTCCGAGGACCAGGCGGAACGGCGTCAACGCCGCGAGGACCAGGTGCGTTCCGACATGTCCAGGATCCTCTACGGCTGGGACCCGCTCGAGCCCCACCACTACGACCTGGTGGTCAACACCAGCCGCATCCCGGCAGCGTCTGCGGTTGCCGCCATCGTCGACACCATCCGCGCCGCCACGGCCTGAGCGGAAGAAACAGGAGAACGAAATGACTGACGCAACCGCAGTCCCCGGCGTGAAGCAGCGAGCAGTGCACAAACCGCTGACGCTGAAGAACTATTTGGCCTACGCGGCCGGTGACGCCGCGAACAACCTTGCCTTCACCATGGCCGGCATGTTCCTGATCCTCTACTACACCAACGTGGTGGGTGTCGAAGGCGCCGTCATCGGCACCATGTTCCTGGTGGTCCGCTTCGCCGACGCCATCACCGACGTGGTCGTCGGTCGACTGGTGGATGCCAAGAAGCCGGGGAAGATGGGCAAGTTCAAGCCCTTCATCCTGTGGTTCTCGTTGCCGCTGCTGCTGAGCTCCATGGCCATTTACTCCGCCAAGATCTTCTTCCCGGACATCTCGGGTGGCGCGGCCGTCCTCTACATGTACGTGACCTATCTGCTGATGGGCTCCATCTTCTACACGCTGGTGAACATCCCCTATGGCTCCATGGCGCCGTCCATCACGCAGGTCCCCGCCGAGCGTGGCAAGCTGGCCGCCTTCCGCGGCTATGGCGCGGCCACCGCCGTGCTGGCCCTGGCGTTCATCATCTCGCCCCAGATCCAGGCCAACGTCGACGATCCGGACGCCCTCCAGATCTCCCTGTTCTGGACCACCGGTGCCTTCGTGATCGTGGGCATGGCCCTGTACCTGTTCCTGGTCTTCGGCACCGAGGAGCGCGTCTCCCGGCCGTCCGGCACGGTCTCGCTCAAGGACAGCCTCAGGACCCTGACCACCAACAAGCCGTTGATCTGGCTCTCGCTCGGCGCCATCCTGTTCCTCACGGGCATGACCGCCATGGGCACGCTGGGGGCCTACATCGCCATCTACGTGCAGGGCAACGCCAACTACATCGCGTTCAACACGCTGGCCCAGACCGTGGCCATCTTCGTTGTCGGCCCCCTGGTGCCCACCATCGTGCGCACCATCGGCAAGCGCACCGGTTACATCATCATGGGCATCGTCGGAATCTTCGGCGCCGGGATCCTCGGACTCGCTCCGCTGAGCGAGTACCCATGGTTGGGTCCGGTTGCGTTCCTCTTCCTCGGCGTGGCCATGAACGGCGTCAACACCCTGATGTGGGCGCTCGAGGCCGACACCGTGGAGTATGGCCAGTGGAAGACCGGCATGCGCACGGAAGGCACCACCTACGCCGTCTTCTCCTTCACCCGCAAGATGGGACAGGCAATCGGCGGCTTCGTCGGCGGGCTGGCGCTCACCTGGGCCGGGTTCAGCGCCGCGCGCGCCTCCTCCGGCGAGGCACAGGCCGAGGGTGTGGCGGCGAACATCCAGCTCTGGGCCGGCGGCCTGGTGGGCGTGTTCATCCTGCTGTCCATCAGCGTGATGGCCTTCTACCCGCTCACTGAGGCCAAGTTCCGTGAGATCACCGCAGAACTGGCGCTGCGGGAGGACAGCGACGCCTAAGCCTCCACAGCACATCGCCCGTCCACGCCTCGAGTCACTCCACCCCGGATAGACTCGAAGGCAAGTGGGCGGGCGATGATGCATACCAGGAAGGATCACTTCTCATGACCAAGCTGTATCCGCAGGTTCCCGAAGCTGCCGGCCTGGGAGGCTCCCAGGAGGTACTGGACGAGGAGCAGATTCGCTCCTTCGTCCTCGAGCAGCTCCAGGCCTATGACTTCGACGGCAAGCGCGTTACCTTCGTCGTCCCCGACGGCACCCGGCATGCCCCCGTGGCCAAGGTGGCCAGGTTCGTGCACGAGGCGCTGGGGGACCGTCCGAAGGACGTCCGGGTCGTCATCGCACTGGGCACCCACGACTACATGAGCGACGAGGCCATCGGGAAGCTGATGGGCTCGGAGCCCGGCAGGTTCTCGGAGACCTACCCCGGTTGGGAGATCTTCAACCATGACTGGCGCAACGAGGACACCTTCGCCAATCTGGGCACCATCCCCGCCGCGCGCATCGCCGAACTGTCCGAGGGCCGGCTCACCGATCGGGACATGACCGTGCTGGTGAACAAGATGGTGGTGGACACCGACATCTCGCTCATCCTCGGCCCCGTCCTGCCCCACGAGGTGGTGGGCATCTCGGGCGGCAACAAGTACTTCTTCCCCGGTTTGTCCGGCCACGACGTGATCGACATGTCCCACTGGCTGGGGGCGCTGATCACCTCCTTCGAGATGATCGGTTCCCGCGGCATCACGCCCGTGCGACAACTGATCGACGCGGCCGCCGAACTGGTCCCCTCCACGAAGCTGCTACTGGGGATGATCGTGAAACCCGGCACCAACGACCTGCAGTTCATCTCCTTCGGCGACTCCCGCGCCTCCTGGGAGGCCTGCGCGGAGATCTCCTCCGAGGTGCACGTCAAGTACGTGCCGAAGGCCTACAAGCGCGTGGTCTCGGTGGTCCCGGAGATGTACGAGGACATGTGGACCGGCGCCAAGGGGTTCTACAAGATGGAGCCCGTGGTGGCCGACGGCGGCGAGTTGATCCTCTACGCCCCCCACATCAAGCAGGTCTCGGTGATGCACCCCGGCGTCGCCGAAATCGGCTACCACAACCGGCAGTACTTCGTCGGGCAGTGGGACAAGTTCAAGGACCACCCGTGGGGCGAACTCGCACACTCCACCCACCTGCGCGGGCTGGGCGACTACGACCCCGAAACCGACACCGAGACCAACCGCGTCACCGTGACCCTGGCCACCGGCATCCCACGTGAGGTGGTGGAGGCCATCTCGCTCAACTACCTGGACCCGGCCGAGGTGGACCTGGCGGCCTTCGAGGCCGATCCGGACACCCTGGTGGTTCCCAACGCCGGCGAGTTGCTCCACCGCACGGAGCAGCAGCGAGGCGGCCTTCCTGCCTAGGACTGCGAACACGCCAGCCGCCTTGCAACAATTGGCAACCCGGGCACCCAGACTGCTGCCTCTGGTCGAATTGGTGGACAGCCGCCGGTTCCGCCCGCCATCGACGACCGAGGGAAGGAGGCCGATGACATGACAGCACACCCACACGCGGATGCCTCGTCACTCACCGACCTCAGCATGGCGCTGCCGGGTGACCAGGCCCTGATCGCCGACGCCGTCCGGGACGACGTCCTCGCAGCCACCGGATCCGCCACACCGATGGTGGGCGTGGCCTTTTCGGGCGGGGTCGACTCGAGCGTGCTGGCAGCGCTCGTGGCCCGCGCCGTCGGCCCGGAGCGCACCAGGCTGCTGCTGGCGGTCTCCCCGTCACTGGCCCGGCGGGAGCGTCGGCTGGCCCACCGCCAGGCCCGGCAGTTGGGGCTCACGGTCCACGAGATCGCCACGAACGAGGTGGACAACCCCGCGTATGCCGCCAATCCCGTCGACCGCTGCTACTTCTGCAAGGACGAGATGTTCACCCGGATCGAGACCGACGTGGTGGACGCCCTCGAACTCGACGTGGTGGCCTACGGCGAGAACAGTGACGACGCAGCCCGCCCGGACCGGCCGGGCAGCCGCGCCGCCCGTGAACACAGGGTCCTGCACCCCCTCGCCGCTGCCGGGGCCGGAAAGTCCGAAGTGCGGGCCATCGCCGCCGCCCTCGGGCTCATCAGCGCCGCCAAACCTGCCGCCCCGTGCCTGGCGAGCCGCATCCCGCACGGCGAGCCCGTGACGCAGGAGAAACTCGCCGCCGTCGACGCGGCCGAGGACGCGGTGTTGGCCGCCGGGTTCTCCGACTGCCGGGTCCGGCACCATGGCAGCATTGCCCGGATCGAGATCCCCGTGGATGAGTTCGCCCTGATTGCGGATCCGGAGCGCCGGGGCCGCTTGCTGGAAGAGGTGCGCTCCGCCGGTTTTCGGCACGCCGCACTCGACCTGGGCGGCATCCAGTCCGGCGCCTTCACCCTGCAACTGCTGACCCGGAGACCCGAATGAGCGTGGCCACCCTGGACTTCGACCGCTACCGGCGCCGCGGCTACCCGGAGGCCGTGTTGTGCCCGGGCAAGTCCATCGAGCAGGTCACCACCATCGCCTCCCTGTGGAACCAGCGCGTCCAGGACGGTGACCAGTCCCTGGGACCGGTGCTGTTCACCCGTGCCACACCCGAGCAGGCCGCCGCCGTTCGACGCGTGTTCCCCGATGCCTTCCACGACGAGACCGCACGCCTGGTCGCCTGGCCGCCGGCGATGCCCGAGCCATCGGGCGGCACCGTCGTGGTGGTCTGCGCGGGCACCTCGGACCTGCCCGTGGCGCGCGAGGCCGCGCTGACCGCCCAGTACCTCGGCCGCCGGGTCACCGAGGTGGTCGACGTCGGCGTGGCCGGGCTGGACCGCATCCTCGCGCACCTCGAAACCCTGCGGGCCGCGGACGTGATCGTGGTGGCCGCAGGGATGGACGCTGCCCTCGTCCCCGTGGTCACCGGCCTGGTTGCCTGCCCCGTGGTGGCAGTGCCCACCTCCGTCGGCTACGGGGCCAGCTTCGAAGGGGTCGCGGCGCTGTTGTCCATGCTGAACTCCTGCTCCCCCGGCGTGGGCGTCGTCAACATCGACAACGGTTACGGCGCGGGTCATCTGGCCGCCCAGATCGCTGCCCCCCGCGGGGTTCCCCATGCATGACCACACCACGGGCGGCGCCCTGAGGACCGCCGACGGGAGGGACGTCGCAACCGGCGTCAGGTTCGAACCCGGCAGGGTGTGGCACGACGACGATCGAGACCGGCGCCAGCTGTGGATCGATGCCTCTCACGGCGCCTCGGGCGACATGCTGCTCGCCGCCCTGATCGATGCCGGCGCCGATGCCGGGTCGGTGGCCGCAGTACTGGATCTGGTGGCTCCCGGCAAGCTCCACCTGCAGTGGCGACGCGTCAGCCGCGGCGCGTTCACCGCCATGAAGGTGGACGTGATCGCCGACGAGGTGGACCCGCCCGTGCGCCACCTGGCCGACGTGCTCGAGCTGCTGGACGCCCCGGGGGTCCCTGCATCCACCCGTGCCCTCGCGGTCGCCGCCTTCACCCGCCTCGCCGAGGCCGAGGCGGCCGTGCACGGTACCGACATCGAATCCGTCCACTTCCACGAGGTGGGCGCCCTGGATTCCATCGGCGACATCGTGGGCGCCTGCGAGGCGTTTCGTACCCTGGGCATCCGCGATGCCACCAGTTCCGTGGTGGCTCTTGGCAGCGGCACGGTCAACACTCAGCACGGCCTTCTGAGCGTGCCGCCTCCCGCAGTCCTGGAGCTGTCCCGGGACTGGCAGGTGACCGCGGGCGGTCCCGACGACGCCGGCGAGTTGTGCACGCCCACCGGCATGACGCTGATCCGAACCTTCTGCTCCGCCGTCACGGCCGTGCCGCCCATGACCCTCGACGAGATCGGCGTCGGCGCCGGCACGCGGATCCGCAAGGACCGGGCCGGGGTGCTGCGCGTCGTCATCGGCAGCACCACCACCCTCCCGGATGGCCCACTGCCCGACGATGAGCCGATGTCGCTGTCCACCGCCCCTCACACCCCCCGCGAGGTGCACGAGATCTCCGCCAACGTGGACGACCTGGATCCCCGGGTCTGGCCCGCCGTGATCGACCGGCTGATCGACGCCGGCGCGCTGGACGCCTGGCTTGTCCCGGTGATCATGAAGAAGGGCCGCCCCGCCCACGTCATCACCGCCCTCGCCCCATCCCGCGACGTCAATGACGTGGCCGATGCACTGATCACGCACACCTCCACCATCGGTGTGCGGATCACGCCGGCCATGCACCGGCGCGTCCTGCAACGCACCTGGGTGCCCGTGCAGGTGGAGGGGCGCACCGTGCGCATCAAGGTCTCCGGCAACCAGACCGGAACCATCCAGCAGGCCACTGCGGAGTTCGTGGACGTGGAGGAACTCGCCAGCGCTCTGGCCTGTCCCCAGCGCGTGGCACTCGCAGCCGCGCAAAGCGTGGCCTGGGAAGCCGGCCTGCAGCCGGGGGCCCCATGGCCCACCGGAACCCGAAAGGTCGACGATGACTGACAAGAAGCCGCCCAGGCGCCGCAAGAAGGTGACCATCTACGACATCGCCGAGGCCGCCGGTGTGGCGCCCTCCACCGTTTCGCGCGCCTTCGCCCGCCCGGGCCGGGTGCACTCCGATACCGCACAGTTGATCCACGAGACCGCTTCCCGACTGGGCTACCGGGCGAGGCCGATCACGCGCCACGAGCAGGGTGTGGCAACCAACGTGTTGGGATTCGTCGCCGCCGACATCGCCAATCCCGTGTTCGCGCACATCATGAAGGGCTTCCAGATGGAAGCCGCCGTCCACGGCTACACCGTGCTGCTGATCGACACCCAGGAAGACCCCGTCAAGGAGCGCGAGGGCGTCAACCGGGTGATCCACATGGTCGACGGCGTGGTGCTGGCCGCCTCCCGGCTCAGTGACTCGGCCATCAACCAGATCGTCAAGGTCCGCCCCGTGATCTCGGTCAACCGCATCATCGCCGGACTGCCCTCCATCGTGGCCGACACCCCACGCGGCATGCGGCGCACGGTGGAACACCTGGCGGGCCGGGGCCACGAACGCTTCACCTACCTCTCCGGCCCCGTCGCATCCTGGGCGGACGGCGTGCGGTGGCGGGCCGTGTCCGAGGCCTGCCACGAACTGAGCCTGACCGTCCGACGCATCGGCCCCAACGTGCCGTCACTGGACGGCGGGGTGGGCGCGGCGAAGCTGTGGATGGAGCACCCCACCACCGCGGTCGTCGGCTACAACGACGTGATGGCCATCGGCTTCATGAAGGCCATCCAGCGCTCGGGCCTGCGCGTGCCGCAGGACGTGTCCGTGGTGGGCGTGGACAACTCGATCTCGTCCGTACTCACCACCCCCACGCTCACCTCCGTTGCCCCGTCCACCAGCCAGATCGGTGTGCGAGCAGCCCGTGCGCTGATCACCCAACTGCGGCACCGGTCCACCCCCAGTGCCGAAACCATCGTGGTTCCGATGGAACTTTTCCTCCGCGAAAGCATCGGGCCCGCACGCTCACACCCACCAGTGATGGAGAAGAAATGATGTCCAGACACACCTCACCCCCACGGTTGGAGCTTCACCCCGACCGCCTGTTCCCCGCAGAAGACAAGCTCCGCAACATCGCCCGCGAGCTCTACTCGCACGTGGCCCAGATGCCCATCATCTCCCCCCACGGCCACGTCCCGGTCGAGTGGCTTGCCGACGACATCGCCTTCACGGACCCCACGACGCTGCTGCTGACGCCCGACCACTACACCAACCGCCTGCTCCACAGCGCGGCCGGGGTGGAGCTGGACCAGCTCGGTGTCCCCGTGGGCACCGAGATCAGCGAGTCGCAAGCCCGCGAGGCCTTCCGCCTGTTCTGCTCCAACTGGAAGATCTTCCGCGGCACCCAGGTGCAGTTCTGGTTCGAGTCGCAGTTCGTCGACGTGTTCGGCATCGACGTGGTCCCCTCCGCGGAGACCGCCGACCAGATCTACGACAAGATCGCCGAGGCGCTGGCCACCGACGACTTCCTGCCCCGCTCGCTGTACAAGCGCTTCAACATCCAGGCCATGGCCACCACCGATGACCCCTGCTCGGATCTCGCCGGCCACGCGAAGCTGGCCTCCGATCCCACGTGGGACGGCAAGGTGGTGCCCACCTTCCGCCCGGATGCCTACCTCGAGCCCGCCCGGGACGCATGGCGTGAGTTGACTGCCAAGCTGGCAGAGACCGCCGACGTCGACATCAACAGCTACGCGTCCCACCTCGAGGCCATGCGCATCCGCCGCCAGTTCTTCAGGGACAACGGGGCCGTCTCCAGTGACCACAGCCACGCCGACAACGGCACCGAACGTCTGACTGACCAGCAGGCCGAGCAGTTGTTCCAACAGGCCCTCAAGGGTGAGATCAGCACCGCCGACGGCACCGCCCTGCGCCGGCACATGCTCAACGACCAGGCGCGGCTGGCCACCGAGGACGGCCTCGTGATGACCCTGCACCCGGGCGTGTACCGCAACCACGACCACCAGACATTCGAACGCTACGGCGCCGACGTCGGCGGGGACATCCCCACCCGGGTGGACTTCGTGGAGGGCCTACAACCGCTGCTGTCGGCCTACGGCAACGCCGACGGCTTCCAGTTGGT
The DNA here is from genome assembly GCA_964588895.1 of uncultured Tessaracoccus sp. Classification (GTDB taxonomy): domain Bacteria; phylum Actinomycetota; class Actinomycetes; order Propionibacteriales; family Propionibacteriaceae; genus Arachnia. Next base: position 3,819 of record CAZPSO010000013.1, on the reverse strand, counting down.
GCTGTTCACCATGGACGAGACCGTCTTCTCCCGCGAGATCGCCCCGCTGGCCGGCTGGTACCGCAGCGTCTACGTGGGCGCCCCCTGGTGGTTCATCGACGAGAACGACGCCATGCTGCGCTTCCGTCGTTCCACCACCGGCTATTCGGGGTTCAGCAAGGCCTCCGGATTCATCGACGACACCCGCGCGTTCTGCTCCATCCCTGCCCGCCACGACGCGGCCCGCCGCGTCGACTCCGTCTTCCTGGCACACCTGGTGAGCGAACACCGCCTGACCATGGCCGACGCCACCGAAGTAGCGATCGACCTCGTTTCCACCCAACCGAAGAAGGCATTCAAGCTATGAGCACTCAACTGAACCGTACACACCATGGTCGTCCCGCGGCCCCCGTGCGCATCGTCCACATCGGACTGGGCAACTTCCACCGCGCGCACCAGGCCTGGTACACCGAGCACGCCAGCGATGCCGACCAGTGGGGAATCGCGGCCTTCACGGGCCGCCGTCCCACCATGGCGGAGTTGCTGGCCCCCCAGGACGGGCTCTACACCCTCATCACCCGCAAGGGTGAGGGCGACGCCTACGAAGTGATCTCCTCCATCTCCGCCGTGCACCCTGCCTCGGACTTCCACGCCTTCATCGGCTACTTCACCTCACCGGACCTGGCAGTGGTGACCTCAACGGTCACCGAGGCCGGCTACTACCGCACCGACGACGGCAGCCTGGACGTCGACAACGACGCGGTGGCCGCCGACCTCGCGGCACTGAAGGAACTGGTCGACGGGGGCGACACCTCCCCCGCGAAGCTGGGCGCCCTGCAACTGGCCACCACACCCGTCAAGGTTCTCGCCGGCCTGATCGCGCGACGCGACGCCGGCCTGGGCGGGCTCACGGTCCTGCCCTGCGACAACCTGCCGGACAACGGGCCCTCCTTCAAGCGGGTGGTCCGTGACGCCGCCGAGGTGGCGGACAGCTCGCTGGTGGAGTGGCTGGAGGACAACGTCTCCTTCGCCACGGGCATGGTGGACCGCATCACCCCGGGCCTCGGTGACGAGGACATCGCCGCGGTCGCGAAGGCACAGGGCTACGACGACGCGTCGCCCGTGGGCACCGAACCCTTCAGCGAGTGGGTCATCAGCGGCGACTTCAAGGCCGGGCACCCGGATTGGGAATCCGCCGGCGTCCAGATCGTCGACGACGTGGTTCCCTACGAACACCGCAAGCTGTGGATGCTCAACGGCTCGCACTCCCTGATGGCCTACGCCGGCCCCGCGCTCGGGTGCGAGACCGTCTACGAGGCCATCAACCATGCCACCGTGCGCGAATGGGTGCAGACGTGGTGGAGCGAGGCCGGCCCGGAGCTGCCCATTTCGTGGGAGGACTACGCCACTGCCCTGCTGGAGCGCTTCGAGAACCCCAGCATGCGCGACATCCTCTCGCGCATCGCGGCTGACGGGTCGGTCAAGATCCCGGTGCGCTTCATCCCCGTCCTGCGCCTCCACCGGCAGCGCGGTGAGCTCTCCGCCGGGGCGGTCCGCGCCATCGCCGCGTGGGTGTTGCACCTGCGCCGGGAGGGCGAGGGGGTCACGGACGCCAACGCAGCCAAGGCCGCGGCCCTCGTCGGTGACGACCTGGCCACCGACGCGGCACGGGTGGTCGGCTTCGTGGCGCCGGATCTGGCCGACGACACCGAGCTGATCGACGCCGTGGTTGCCTCGGCGCAGGAGATCGAGTCCTTGGCCTGAGTTTTTCCTCCACGCACGGCGGTCGCCCCACCTTCGGGGCGGCCGCCCTGTGTGTTCGGGCACCGTGGCGAGGTCGGGGCCATAGACTTGCCGTCCATGAGCACAGCCCTGCTGACCGACCACTACGAGCTGACCATGGTGCAGGCTGCCATGAACGCGGGCACCGCGAATCGCCGCAGCCTGTTCGACCTGTTCACACGGCGCCTGCCACCCGGGAGGCGCTACGGGGTGGCGGCCGGGCTGGGCCGGGTGCTGGAGTCCCTGGAGGAGTTCCGCTTCGACCATGCGGAGCTTGAGTTCCTGCTGGAGAACAGGATCATCGAGGACAACTTGGCCCAGTGGCTGGCCGAGTACCGGTTCACCGGCGACATGTGGGGCTACCCCGAGGGCGAGGTCTACTTCCCGGGTTCCCCGGTGCTGTCGGTGGAGGGCACGTTCGCTGAATGCTGCGTCCTGGAGACCCTGCTGCTCAGCATCTTCAACCACGACTCTGCCATCGCCGCCGCCGCCTCCCGGATGACCGCGATGTCCGAGGGACGGCCCTGCTCGGAGATGGGGGCTCGGCGCACGCACGAGTGGGCCGCCGTCGGCGCTGCGCGGGCCGCCTACATCTCCGGGTTCGCCAACACCTCCAACCTGGAGGCCGGACGGCGCTACGGCATCCCGACGATGGGCACCGCGGCCCATTCCTTCACGCTCCTGCACGACACGGAGGAGGAGGCGTTTCGGGCGCAACTGGACACGTTCGGTGCCCACACCACCCTGCTGGTCGACACCTACGACGAGGAAGCCGCCATCCGCATGGGTGTGGAGCTGACCGACGGCAAGCTGGGCTCCATCCGGCTCGACTCGGGCGACCTCGCCCTCAATGCCCACCGCGCCCGTGACCTCCTGGACGACCTCGGGGCCGTGGACACGAAGATCATCGTCACCTCCGACCTCGACGAGTGGCAGATCGCCTCCCTGCGTGGCGTGCCCGTGGACGGGTTCGGCGTCGGCACCTCGCTGGTCACCGGCTCGGGCCATCCCACCTGCAGCTTCGTCTACAAGCTGGTGGCCCGGGGCTCCTCCCCGGATCCCTCCACGCCGATGGAGTCGGTGGGCAAGAAGTCGAAGGGCAAGAACACCCTGGGCGGCCGCAAGTTCGCCATGCGCCGCCTCGATGCCCGTGGCACCGCCGAGGCGGAGGTCATCGGACTCGGCACGGCGCCAGAGAATGACGGCAATGACCGCAACCTGCTGGTGCCCATCATCGAGGGTGGGAAGGTGGTCTACGACGCCGTCCTCGAGGACGCTCGAGCGCGCCACGTCGAGTCGCTGGAAGAGCTGCCCGCGGGGGCCCGGCGGATCTCCAACGGGGATCCTGCCATCGAGACGATCATCCTCGACGAGGCGGGAACCGTCACCACGAACCCCTACCAGGCAGCTCCCCGCCCCCAGATCTTCTAGCCAGTGCCGGGGGAACCGTTCATGACGGCGGCGATGCGGGAGGGCAGCTCGGCGGTGAAGACGTCCTCCAGCACGACGGGCTGGTCATCCTGGTTGCGCAGCGGCACCCGCCAGTTGGGGTACTCGTCGATGGTGCCCGGCTGGTTCTGTGTGCGGCGCTCGCCCACCGCATCGGTGAGGGACACCTGCAGCACCTTCGACGGTGACGAGCCAATGTAGGCGTGCAGCGCCACGAGGATCTCCACCGGGTCGGTCTCGTCCGCAGCCAGGAGCCCCTTGGCCCGCAGGATTTCCACGAAGGCCGCCTGTTCTGTTGTGGCGTGCTCCATTTCTGCTTCCAGTGGCTCGGTCAGCAGGCCGAGTTCATCCCGCAGGCGCACGTGGTCGCCGCGGAGGTAGCCCAGGGTGGGAGGCAGGTCGTGGGTGGTGACGCTGGCCATGCAGTACTCGCGCCATTGGCTCGGGTCCAGGGGCCGGCCGTCGGAGCCGTATTCGAACCAGGCCACGGAGGTGCCGAGGATGCCGCGGGAGACCAGGTAGTCCCGCACCCATGGCTCCACGGTGCCGAGGTCCTCCCCCACCACCAGCGCCTGGGCCCGGTAGGCCTCGAGGGCAAGGATGCCCACC
>CAZPSO010000012.1:7005-23453 GCA_964588895.1 uncultured Tessaracoccus sp. | reverse complement strand
TCGCCGTGTCCCACCACGAGGCGGCCGTGGTGATCGGCCGCTGCAACGCCGACCCGGAGCGCGTCACCATCATCAAACCGGGGGTGGACGTCGACATGTTCCACCCACTGACCGCCCCAAGCGTCTGGTCCCCCGCCCCGGGCGTAAGACCCGGCTACGTCGTCTTCGCCGCCCGGCTGCAGCCCTTGAAGGGTCCCGACGTGGCGATCCGGGCGCTGGCCGGTGTGCCCAACGACGTGCGCCCGGACCTCGTGATGGTGGGCCAGACCTCCGCAGACTTCGCTGGTTACGAACAGCAGCTGCACCATCTCGTGTCCGAGTTGGGGCTGACTCAAAACGTGACGTTCCTGCAGGGCCAGGGCCGGGAGGAACTGGCCCGGATCATGCGCCACGCGTCGGTGATGTTGGTGCCTTCCCACTCCGAGACCTTCGGACTGGTGGCACTCGAGGCCTCCGCGTCCGGGGTCCCGGTGCTGGCCGCGGCGGCGGGCGGGTTGACGGAGGCCATCTGCAACACCCACACCGGGATCCTCGTGCCCTCCCACGACCCCCAGGACTGGGCGCGGGAACTCACCGCGCTGCTGCGCGACCACGAACAACGAGCCCGGCTCGGCGCCACCGGCCGGCAACGCGCACTGACGATGACCTGGCCGATCGTGGCGGAACGGGTATTGGCGGCATACCATCGACTGCTGGAGAACCCATGACCACCATCGCCTTCGTCCACGCCCACCCCGACGACGAGACCATTGCCACCGGCGCACTGATCCTCCACCTGGTCGAGGCGGGTCATGACGTCTCACTCGTGACCGCCACCCGCGGCGAAATGGGTGGGGTGGTGCCCGGCCCACTCTCACATCTGGCGGGCACCCCCGAACTGGTGGCGCATCGCGAACGGGAGCTGGCTGGCGCGCTGGAGGTGCTGGGCATCCGGCGCCATACGTTCCTGGGCACCCCGCCCGCCCGATCGGGCACCGGCGTGCGGCACTACCTCGATTCCGGGATGCAGTGGATCAGTGACGGTGTGGCCGGGCCGGGCGAGGAGTCGGACGAGCATTCCCTGTACGCCGCGGACGAGGATGAGGTGGTGGCCGATCTGCGGGCATGGCTGCGCCACACCCGGGCCGATCTGGTGATCAGTTACGACAGCGACGGTGGTTACGGGCATCCCGACCACGTCCGCTGCCACGCGGCAGCGGTTCGAGCGGCAGATGAACTGGGCCTCGGTTTCGCGGCAGTGGTCCACGGACCCGGCGACGGCGTGGTCTGGTTCGAGCTGGAGCACCTGATGCCCGTGGTGGTGGAGGCGCTGGGGCACCATGCTTCGCAGTTGAGCGTCTCGGGCACCGAGATCACCCACTCGGGTGGCCAGCGTGAACCGGTACACACGTCGGTGGGCCTGCGGGGGGACACGACGTCGATCCTGACGTTGACATGAACCGGCCGGGACGTCGGGAGCGTGCCCACGGGCGGTGGCTCTCCTTTTTGGAGAAGGCACGGCAGCCACGGCTGGTCCGCGCCGCCCTGCGGTACCTGATCACCAACGGCCCTTCCCTCTCGGGCGGGGTGACGTTCTCGGCCATCCTGTCGCTGACAGCGGCATTGACCATCCTGATCAACGGTGCCCGCGCGGTGATCAGGGATGACGAGGTGGCCTTCGACACCCTGCTGCAGCTGATCAACCAAGTGCTGCCCGGTGTCTTCGAGGTGGGTGCGCAGACCGGGATCCTGGACCCGGAGGCCCTGATGCTGCCACCGGGCTTCAACTGGGCCACGTTCATCTCCGTCGTGGTCCTGCTGTGGAGCGCTGCCATGGTGATGACCGGTCTGCGCAAGTCGATGCGCATCGTCTTCGGGTTGGCGGGCGCACCTCTGCATTTCCTCTACGGGAAGCTGATGGACCTCCTGGGATTCCTCGCCCTCGGCGTGAGCGTGCTGGTCTCGGCGGCGCTGGTCTCCAGTGTGACGGTGGGTGGTCGCCGGCTGCTGGTGTGGCTCGGGATTGACAATCTGCCTACTGCTGTGGCGCTGGCCGTCGTCGCCTTCCTGATGGCCGCAGTCCTGGATGCTCTGGTGGTGCTGCTGCTGTTGCGCCTCACCGCCCGGGTCCGGGTTCCACGGCGCGACCGGCTCCACGCGATGGTGCTCGGGGCGGTGGTCTTCGGGCTCCTGAGGGTGGCGGGTACCTCCGTCATCGGATTGATGGACAACCTCCTGGTGGCATCCGTGGCGGCCGTGGCCACCCTTGTGCTGTGGGTCAATCTCGCCGTGCGGGCCCTGCTCATGATCAGCGCTTGGACTGCCAACCCTCCCGGTGCCGACGTGCCGGTGCACCCCACCACCGTGCATGCCAGTCAGACCCCCAATTACGTCACCCTTTCGGCACCCCACACGCTTCAGTGGGGCCACCACCCGGTGACCGGCACCCTCCTGCCGGAAACAACCGGAGAGAACCCGCCAGCGCCCCAGTCCTAGGGGCTGACATCACCGGCGGTTGCCGAGCGCGCGATCCGTTCCGGCGCGATCGGCAACGCCGGTTCGAGGCCGCGGGTCACCGTGACCTCCACCACCACGCCAGCGCCGGTGGAGAATGTCTCGCAGGCGTCCAGCCGGGCATGGTTGAGCTGCGCTGCACGTCGAGCGGCAGCACAGGCCTGGCCGCCTTCCTGCCAGCTGCCCACTCCGGCCAGGGCTGCGAGGTCGGCGGCGCTCTGGGCAGATCGTGCGGCTCCGAGCCAGGCGACGCACACGGCCGCCGCCCACGCTGCCACGAGCAGCACCAGACACATGCCCACGCTCAGCACGGTGCCGCTGCCCCGTTCGTTTGAGCTCACGGCCCTTCTCCCGGTTCCCACCGTGCCCAGGCCGTGGCCTGCAGGGACACCTCCCCCAGCCCCGGCACCCGGGACCGGCTCTCCACGGTGACGGTCACGCCGTCGTCGTCGTGCCGGACCTGGACGGCGCTGCGCGGCGGCAGTTCTCCCTGCGCCCGCGAGGCGGCCTGCGCGTCACCGCGGGCGGTGTGGCGGGCGATCTGCTGGGCCGCGGCGGTGGCTGCCGTGTGGGTCACCCCCACGGAGATGATGCTGACCAGCACCAGGGTGATCAGGCTGATGGTCATGATCCCCACGGCCAGCTCCACCGTGACCATTCCACGGTCGTCGCGCCCGGGGGCGGCACGGCCACGCACCGCCCCCGACACGTGCAGCATCACCCCACCAGGCCCCGGAAGATGCTGATCAGCCAGTCGTACAGCGTCTGGAAGAACGGGTTGTCGCTGAAGATACGGAAGAGGGTGAGGGCCAGGATGGCCGCGCACAGCAGGCCGATGGCGTACTCGACGGTGGTGAGCCCTCGCTCGGCCAGACGCCGCACCCGTGACCTGCGTGGATCACGGGCCCGCACGGCCACCTCGTTGAGTCTGGAATGATTCATCGGATTTCCCTTTCGACAATGTCTCGGACCCCGCGCCCGATGACATAGTCAGGATGGGAACCGTCGCGGCAGAATCACCATTCGACGAACCTGGCTGTGGAATATCCCGGCCCGGACAACACCGCCACCCGCAAGCGACAACATCACTCCTGTGGATATGTGGCGAGCAGCATCTCCAACAGTCGGGTGGCGGCCTGTTTGTCCAGCACCTGGTTCTCGTTGCCGCACTTGGGCGAAACCACGCACGCCGGACACCCTGCTTCACAGGCGCAGGTCTGCAGCCGCTCCAGGGTGGCGGACAACCACGCGTCGGACTCCTCGAAGCCGCGCTCGGCGAAGCCGGAACCGCCGGCGAGCCCGTCATGAACGAAGATGGTGGGCGCGTTCGTGTGTTCGTGGAAGGCGGTGCTGACCCCGCCGATGTCCCACCGGTCGCAGGGCGCGAACACAGGCAGCAGTCCGATGGCCGTGTGCTCCGCCGCATGAGCCGCGGCGCCCATCAGCAGCGGCGCCCACCGAAGCTCCCGTTCCAGTTGCCGTGGCACGCTCCACCACACCGCCTGGGTGTGCAGCACCCGCTCAGGCATCTCCAGTGGGGTGGAGTCCAGGATTTCGTGGGTCACCTCGTCGCGACGCAGGTAGCCGGTCACGCAGGAGGCGAGGCGCACGTCCCCGAAGTGGACGCGCGTGGCCCCCAGCGGTTTGGAACGAAGTTCCCTGACCACCTCGATTTCGAACGTGCTCTGGGCCTGGGTGTAGTAGCGGGGCCGGGCAGGGTGCACGAGGGCCAGATTCTCGTCACGGTCCAACTCATGCACGAGCCAACTCTCGCCCTGGTGCAGGTACACGGCCCCGGGATGGACCGTGCGGTCCGCAGCCTCCTGGTCCACCACGCCCAGGATCCGGCCCGTACCGGCCTCGATGATCTCGATCGGAGCCGGGCTGGAGGAGCGCAGGTTGATGAAGTCCACGGCGCGGTCCGGTCGGGTCCAGTACCAGCGGTCCCCCCGGTCGCGCAGCACCTTGCCCCGTGCCAGGTGTCGGGCCAGGGCCACGGTGTCTGGCCCGAACCAGCGGGAGTCCGCCTCCACGAGCGGCTGCTCCTGGGCGGCAGCAGCCAGGTGGGGGCCGAGCACATGGGGGTTCTCCGGGTGCAGCACCGCCTGCTCCAGCGGCGCGTCCAGCAACAGCTCCGGATGCGCCACGAGGTAGGCGTCGAGTGGGTTCTCGCGGGCGAGCATCACCACGTGCGCCTCCCGCCCCGCTCGGCCTGCGCGCCCCGCCTGTTGCCAGAACGAGGACAGGCGGCCGGGGTAGCCGGAGACCAGCACCACGTCGATCCCCGAGACGTCCACGCCGAGCTCGAGGGCGTTGGTGGTGGCGAGCCCGGAAATGGTGCCCGCCTGCAACCCCGCCTCCAGGGCGCGTCGTTCCATGGCCAGGTAGCCGCCGCGATAGGAGGCGATCCGCTCGGGGTGACCGGCCCGCTCCTGGGCAGCGACGCTGACCAGTTCGGCCCCGGCCCGGGAACCGACGAAGGCCAGGGTCTGGCGGCCCGCGTCGCTCAGGACGGCGAGCAATTCGGCGGTGTCGTGACGCAGGCTCCCCCTGGGTTGCCAAAGCGCCACCGTCCTGGCGGCGGCCGGGGCACCCGATTCCAAGACCACCTCGACGCGGTCCTCACCCACCAGCGCACCGCCGAATTCGGCTGCGTTCGGCATGGTGGCAGAGCTGAGCAGCATCACGGGTTGGGATCCGTAGGCGTGGCAGATGCGTCGCAGCCTGCGCACCACCTGGGCCACATGGGCCCCGAACACACCCTGATAGCGGTGGGCTTCGTCGATGACCACGTACCGCAGACCGGCGAGGAGCCGGCGCCAGCGTCCGTGGTTGGGCAGGACGGAGAAGTGCAGCATGTCGGGGTTGGTCATGACCACCGCCGCGTGGTCCCGGGCGTACTTGCGCTCAGCGGCGTCCGAATCGCCGTCGAGTGCGGTCACGGCCCACCTTTCGGGGGCGAGCGCGCGGGCGGCGCGAAGCTGGTCGTGGGCCAGCGCCTTCGTGGGGGAAATGTAGAGGGCCGTGGGCTGGCGGGCCACCAGCGAGCCCGCCGGGACGTCCCTGGTGGTGTGGGTGGTGGCGGCGAGGATGGGCATCAGGTAGGCCAGCGACTTGCCGGATCCGGTGGGCGTGCAGATGGCGGCGTTGTGGCCGCTGTGGGCAACATCGGCATAGGCGGCCTGGTGACTCCAGGGCCTCTCCAGCCCGCCGCGGGTGATGGAGTCGACGCAGGACGCCGGCAGCCAGTCGGGCCATTCGCTGGTGCGGCCCGCCCGTGCCGGGAAATGGGCAACGGCAGTCACCTCGTCGCGGTCCAACAGCCAATCCATGCCCATACTGTGCCAGCGCCAGGCAAGCCCACCCCCGCAGCGGTGACCCTGAGGCAGCAGATCAGCTGGCCAGCGCCTCCGCAGGGGTGATGCTCTCCAGCCCCAGGGCCTCTGCGACCGGCTGGCTGGTGACGCGGCCCGCGTGCGTGTTCAGGCCCAACCCCAGCGCAGGATCGTCCCGCATGGCGACCTGCCAGCCCCGATCGGCGAGCTTGCGGATGTAGGGAAAAGTGGCGTTGGTCAGTGCGCGCGTCGCCGTGCTCGGCACCAGACTGGGCATGTTGGTGACGCTGTAGAAAACGGTGTCGTGAACTCCGTACGTGGGATCCGCGTGCGAGGAAGGCCGCGAGTCCTCCATGCAGCCGCCCTGGTCGATGGCGATGTCCACGAGCACTGCACCCGACTTCATGCGGCTGACCAGGTCGTTGCTGACCAGCTTCGGTGTGCGCGCCCCGGGGATCAGCACGGATCCGATCACCAGGTCGGCGTCGATGAGTTCCTCCTCGATGGTGAGCGCGTTGGACATCAGTTGGCGCCCCCGGCCGTCCCATCGCCAGAAGGCAGCGCGCAATTTGTCGAGGTTGGTGTCGAGCAGGGTGACGTCGGCGCCCATGCCCAGTGCGATGTTGGCGGCGTTCATCCCTGCCACTCCGGCTCCGAGGACGACCACCTTGGCGTTGTCGACGCCCCCGATGCCGCCCATCAGCACCCCCCGGCCGCCCTGGTGACGGGTGAGGTGGTAGGCCCCCACCTGGGATGCCAGGCAACCGGCCACCTCGCTCATGGGGTACAGCAGGGGAAGCATCCCGTCAGGCAGTTGCACCGTCTCGTATGCCACGGCGGTGACGCCCGCCTCCATGAGTGCTCGCGTCACGACGGGTTCGGCAGCCAGGTGGAGGTAGGTGAACAGCACCTGCCCCTCCCGCATGCGGGGGAACTCCGCCTCCTGGGGCTCCTTCACCTTGACCACGAGGTCACCGAACTCCCAGGCCGCATCCGGACCGGTCAGGAGCGTGGCACCAGCGTGGGCGAAGGCCTCATCCGGGATCCTCGACCCCTCACCGGCTCCAGTCTCCACACCCACCTCGTGTCCCAGGGCCACCAGTTCATGGACGCCCGACGGGGTGAGCGCCACCCGGAACTCGTGGTCCTTGACCTCGCGGGGAACTGAGATGCGCATCCGGGACTCCTGTTCGACCGTGGCGCCGGCGATGGCGTCCACTCGTCTCAGGCTAGCCAATCGATCCCCTGCTTCGTGGGAAGGCGGAGCAGGCAGCGGGAAGGACGGCGCCTCCGCTCCTCCCTTTGTCGACGTCAGCCCAGGATGCTGGTCAGCAGGCCCGCGATGATGGGGACCACGCCCACCAGCAGGAACGCCGGCAGGAAGCACACCATCAGCGGAACCATCGACTTGACGCCCACCGAGCGCGCCCTGGCCGTCGCGGCCTCCTGTCGCCGGCGACGGGCCTCGTCCGCGTGGATCCGCAAGGCCTCTTCGATAGGGGTGCCGGAGCGCTCGGACCGCCCGAGGTCGAGGGCGGCGTCTCCCCATACCGGGTGGCTCGCCAACTCGTGCCACACGTCTGTCGCCGATCGCCCCAATGCCAGGTGGGAGGCCACCCGACCAAGGACCTGCGACGTAGCTGGTGGACTGGCCGTGGCCACCACGTCGACTGCATGGGATACGGGTGCTCCCGCCTCGATCGCGGCCGCGAGCAGATCCAACGCTTCGGGCAATTCACGGCTCAGCTGCGAGCGGGTCGGGTCCTGTCCCACGACATGACCGAGCGCCACCCCCACCCCTGCACCCACCACCAACCCCGCCGGCAACCCCCACCACGCCGCGGATACCAACCAGACGGCAGCTGCCGTACCGACGGCCGCCAGCACGCGGCGTCCTGGAGCAGGCGCCTCGGCGTGTCCACGCAACCAGCGCCGTGGGGCTCCGGCCGAGGCATTGGTGGATCGCAAGCGGGCCAGGCGGCCCGCTGGGCTGGACACCGACACCGCAACCGCCAGCCACAGGCACACCGCGCACGCCACCACCCAGCTCACGCCGCCACCGCCCGAGCCAGCCGCTCTGTCCAGGCCATGCCCGCCACGCACAACGCCACACCGACGAACAGGAGCGCCTCGCCCATCCAGTGCGAGCCCATGAACGTCACGGGCTCGGCGCCCATCATCGTGCCCAGCAGCAGCGCCACGAACGGCAGAAGCGCCATGATGCGGCTGCTCACCCGGGCGGCGGCCAGCTCCGCGTCGATCATCGCCCGCACCTGCTGCTCCTGTCTCAGCGTTTCAGCCACCCGGGTGAGGATGGGCGCCACCGGGGCTCCGGTGCGTGCGCTCACCTGCCATGCAGCTGCCAGGGTGGCGAATCCCTCGAACCCTGGTCTGCGGCTGACCTCGACCAGGGCCGTGTGCACATCCGCGCCCAGGCGACTGGCGGCGGCGGCTGGTTGCAGACACTCACACCCCCGCGCAGCCTCCTCCAGCGCAGCGCCGGGAATCATTCCGGTGCGGAGCAAGAGCGCCAACGCCGACGCCGCCCGCGACGTCTCGCGATGGGCGGCCGAGCGTCGCCTCGCGGTCCTGGCTTGCATGACCATCCACACCGCGGCCCCCACGGCAATGGCCACCGCTGCGCTCCAGCCCGGGTGCCCGGTCAGTATCCCTGCGGTGAGGGTGACCAGTACGCCGAGCATCCAGGACAGGCTTCGTCGGGATGCGGGCCCCCGGGCCAAAGGAGCTATCCGGCGGAGCCCCGCGGTGGGGGACCTGCCCACCAGCACCACCGCGGCGAGGGCCCACAAGACCGTGCCCGCCATCATGCCGGGATCCCCATCAGTCGGCACAGTTCGGGCCAGGCCGCCCCTGACGTGGCCACGCCCGCATCCCACGTCATGGCTTCCTGGACGCACATCCACCCATCGGATCCACGTCGCAGCACGCCCGCCTGGTGGAGTTCCCGGCTCCCATCCGGGCGCCTTCTCACCTGCAGCACCACGCGCAGCGCCGCGGAGACCTGGGCGTGGCAGGCCTCGCGTCCGATGCCGCCCAGGGCTGCGAGGGCCTCCAACCTGGCGGGCACGTCCATCACCGAGTTGGCATGGATGGTGCCGCAGCCACCCTCGTGGCCCGTGTTCAACGCCGCCAGCAAATCTGCCAGTTCCGCCCCCCGCACCTCGCCGAGGACCACCCTGTCGGGGCGCATCCGCAGCGCCTGGCGCACCAGCGCAGTCAGCGTAATGGCCCCGGCGCCCTCCGTGTTGGGCGGGCGGCCCTCCAGCCGCACCCAGTGCGGATGCTCCAGCCTCAACTCTGCCGAATCCTCCACCACCACAATTCGTTCCGTGGGCTCCACCCGGGCCAGCATGGCGGCGAGCAGGGTGGTCTTTCCCGAGCCCGTGCCGCCGCTGATGAGGAAGGGGGTCTTCGAGGCCACCAGGCCTTCCAGCACCGCCTGCCCCTGTGGCGTGAAGGTGCCCCGGTGGGCGAGGTCCTCGAGGCCGAGACCTTGCCTGGCGGGAACGCGTAGGGAGATGAGGGTGCCGGGCCACGACACCGGCGCAAGGACCGCGTGCAGGCGGGTGCCGTCGGCGAGGCGCCCGTCGACGAACGGTTGCGCGTCGTCGAGTCGCCTTCCGGCGGTGGCTGCCAGCCGGATGGCCAAACGCCGCACTTCGGTGGGATCCGTGAGACGCACCTCCGACTTCTCCAGACCCGATCCCCGGTCGACGAACACGCCCTGGGTGCCGTTGACCACCACGTCGGTGACACCCGGTTGGCGCAGGAGCCTCTCGAGGGGTCCTGCGCCGGTGCTGTGTCGTCGCAGCGATTCCATGGCATCCAGCAGGGTCTGGTCCGTGACCACCGTCCCCAGTGAGCGCATGGCTTGGGCCACGTCCGACGGCGTGTGCGCGCGCCCCAGGTCCGCCAGCCTAAATTGCAGTGCCTCCAGCATCGGCCCGTTCATCCGGCGATCACATCCCAGAGGCGCCTGGCATCCCGCGAAAGCCTCCGCGCCACGGGTGCGGCCACCGTGCTCCCGTCGGCCGACAACCGGGGCACCATCGGGTCTTGGCGGAGCACGCCGGCAAGCGGCATGCCGAGCGCATCAGCCACGGCGCCTGACGGCAGCCCCCTGCCCGGACCGCGTCGTACCACCACCTGGGCAGCACCGAGGGCGGGCCTGGCCTGCACCGCCATCCGGGCCGCGGCCACTCCCCGCACATCCGCGGCCACCAGCAGCAGGAGGTGGTCCGGTGCCAGCGACGGGAGCGCTTCTCCCCGGCCGGCATCCACCACAACGTTGCGATGGGCCCGGCCGAGACTACGCATGACCGCGGAGATGGCCTCGACGTCTGGTTGGTGCGGGCGCTCGCGCTCAAGTGACACGAGATCCAGCCCGTCTGCCGTTACCAGGCCGGTGAGCTCGCCCAGCTGGCCACGAGCGGTGGCCAACTGTCCCCACCGCAGTCCGGGATGTGCCTCCGCACCGAGCAGAAGGTCTATGCCTCCGCCACAGTCGGCCAGTTCGACCAGGGCGGAAGGGGCCTGCTTGCCGGCATGGGCGGCCAGGGACACCGCCAGTGCACTCACACCGAGGCCGCCGCTGGCGCCCGCGACGGCCACGGTTCGGAAGTCCACCGGCGCGCTGGTGGCAGAGCCCATGATCTCGGCGAGGCGGCCGGTGGCGTCCGGGACCGACACGGCGGGTGCGTTGAGCTCGGCGGAGGCGCTCACCAGCTGGTCCGGGTGGGTCCCCACCACCCAGGTGTGGTCACGGGCTCCGAGTTCTGCGGCGCGTTGCACCATGTCCGTGCCCACGAGACGGACCCTGGCAGCGGACCACCGGGTGCGCAACGCGTCGCGATCATAGACGTGCGCCACCTCCACATCCAGGGCGAGGCCCAGCGCGGCCACCGCCTCGAGGACGGTGGGTTCCCGCGTTGCCAGAAGGATCTGTTTCGATGTGTTCACGCAAGCAGTATGGGAACCGGCGCAGCCTGCCGACCATCTTTCCGGGCACCTGTGGAAACTCCTAGGGCCACGCTCTGGTGCCCTGGTCATCGGTTGCCGCTAATCTGGGGAGCACCCAAGCCCGTAAAGACAGGTATGAGCGCACGAACCGCCCTGACACCCGAGACCCTCACATGGTTGGCCACCTGGCCCGACGTGAGAGGGCTGACGCTGTCCGGGCGGGAACTGCCCCGCCTGCTCGCCGGCCAGGGACACCAGATCTTCGCCCTCGCCCCGAACTTGGGCGAGGCCAACGCCCTGCGCGGGACCGGCGTCATCGAACCGGTCGTCGCTGCTCCGGAGGCCCTGCCCGTAGACCCCATGCAGTTCGACGTCGTCTTCAGCCACCAGTCCTTTCATCGGATGGAAGCCGTGGCCACCCTCTCCGAAGTGGCACGCGCACTGCGGCCCGGTGGCTGTTTCAGCGTGTCCTATGTCATCCGCGACGACTCGGTTCCGTGGGTACGCCGGCTCGCGGCCCTGCTGCGCCACTACGATCCCATGGCGATGGCCGGTGACTATGGCCAGGAGAGCCTTGAGAGCCTGCGTACGTCCAAGTACTTCCCCGAGGTGGAGGAGCGGGCATTTCGCCTCTGGCGTCCATTCGGCATGCCGGAGCTGCGGGCCATGGTTTCCCGCCAGCCGTTGATGCAGAGGCTGGAAGACACCCAGCGGGAGGCCCTGCTGCAGCAGATCCGTGACCTGTACGAATCCTCGGTGCGACCGGGCGAGAAGCTGCGGCTGCCGTTCCAGGTGCTGTGCTGTCGCGCGTGGGTCAATCATGACGAATTGACGGCGAGCGTCGCGGCCCCGGAGAGCGCGCTCAAGATCCACGTGTGATCGTCGAACCGGGAACCGGTCCCCTAGGCTGGGACCTGCGACGGCGAAAGGAACTTTTCATGACCGATCCCCTCAATTCCGACCTTCCCACTTCGAAGCTGGGTGAGGTCGTCGATGCCCTGAGCGAGTTCATCTCCAACGAGACCGAACTCGCCGCGGCCGAGCTGAAGCCGGCGGCCAAACACGCCGGCATCGGCAGCGGGATGTTCGCGGGAGCCGGCACCTTCGCGCTGCACGCGCTGTGGATGCTGGTCATCGCCTTCGCGCTCGCCATCGGCTGGATCCTGGACAGCTTCACGGCCCTGAGCGCCTGGGGTTCGTTCACGCTCGGTTTCGTCATCGCCGCAGTCATCTCGCTGCTGATCGCCTTCGTCCTGGTCAAGATCGGACAGGCGCAGATGAAGAAGGTCAAGAAGCCCGAGGCCACGATCGCCGAGGCCAAGGCCACGCTGCAGACCATCACCGCATCGCTCAGCCGCATCAAGGGGGAGCCGGAGGCAACCGAAGTGATCCGCGCGGACGATGACGCGTGGCGTCGCCCCACCCCGCTCCAGTCCAGCGATGCGTGGCGTCGCCCCGCTCCCCCGCGGCGCGATGACCTGACCGGCTGATCAGTCCCGCAGGAACCGTGCTGGGACGTCCTCCACGCGGTGGGCGTCCCATGGTTGCTCCCAGCCCGCCTCGCGGAACACCACGTCCATCAGGTATGCGGTGAAGCCCCAGATCATGAGGTCTCCCGCCCAGAAAGCGGGGCCCTGGAACCCGAGCGGGTGACGGCCCGTCACGCGCGATGCCGGATCGAGCAGGTCGGCCACCGGCAACTGCACCACGGATTCCACCTCGCCGCGATCTACCGCGCTCAATTCCTGGGAGCCGTCCCACAGGCCCACCACCGGGGTCACGTCGTAGGCGCTCCGGGGGACCCAGGCCACGGGCAGGGTCCCTAGCACCTCCACCAGGTGCGGGTTGAGCCCCACCTCCTCCTCAGACTCCCGCAGGGCGGCGGCGACGACGTCGGCGTCCCCGGGGTCCTGGGCGCCACCGGGGAACGCAATCTGGCCTGCGTGGCGACGCAGGGTGTGGGCACGCTCGATGAGGGTGATCTCCGGCTCACTGGTCTCCGTGAACAGGACGAGGACAGCCGCGGGGCGAGCCCCGCGGGCGCGGCGCGCGGCGCTGGGAAGGGCGATCCCCCCTGCGAGCGCATTCCTCAGCTGCCGGAACCTCATGAGGTCCCCAGATGCTGTTCCATGAGCCGCCGCAGCTCCTCGCTGGAATCGACGGCGCCCGCATGGATGCCGGCCACCTGGCCCTCCGCGTCGACGAAGACGGTGGTGGGCAGCCCGGGCAACCTCAGGGGCACCTGGGTCTGTTTGTCCAGGTCCTGAATGTGTGGGTAGCGCCACTCGACCAAGCCGGCGAACTCGATGGCCCAGTCAGCCTGTGGGTCGTTGTAGTTGACGCCGAAGAAGCTGACGTCACTTTCCTGCGACACCTCCCGCAGGTACGGAGCCTCCTCCCTGCAGGGACCGCACCACTGGGCCCAGAAGTTGATGACCATCGGTTCGCGGGGCAATCCGGCCAGGTTGACGAGCCTGTCGGAGCCCAGACAGGGCAATTCGGTGTGCGGCAGGCCTCCATCGATGGCTGGGGCCCCTGCATCGGTGTCCGGGCAGTCGGGCAACCCGTAGGAAATTCTCATCTCCTCCAGGTCCGCCGTTTCCGCCGGCTGGGGAGCGGGGTCACCGGCAGCCACTGTGGGGGCTGGCGCCGGCCCCGAGCTGCATCCCGACAACAGGATGGCGGCCAGGGCGATCAGTGCTCGTCTCATCCGCGCGGCTCCCGAACCAGTGTGGCTGCCACCTGCGGGTCCGTCTCCCCGAGGCCGTAGCTGGGACACAGGTCGGCCACCGGACAGGCGCCGCAGGCTGGCCGTCGAGCGTGGCATCGACGGCGTCCGTGCCAGATTACGCGGTGGCACAACATCACCCACTCGGCAGGATCGAACAGCGCGCCCACCTCGCGTTCCACCACGTCCGGTTTGGCGCTGTGGGTCCAGCCGAACCGGTTGGACAGCCGGATGAGGTGTGTGTCGGGGGTGATACCGGGGATCCCGAACGCATCGCCCAGTACCACGTTGGCCGTCTTGCGCCCGACGCCGGGCAGGCGCACCAGTTCCTCCAGCGTGGTGGGGACCTCCCCGTCGAATTCATCCACGATCATGGTGGCCGCGCCCACCAGGGCGGCGGCCTTGCTGCGGAAGAAGCCCAGGGGCCGCAGGATGGTCTCCACCGCAGACACGTCCGCCTGCGCCATCTCCATGGGGCTCGGGTATCGCTCGAACAGCTCGGGGGTCACGCTGTTGACCCGCTTGTCGGTGGTCTGTGCGGACAGGATGGTGGCCACCAACAGCTGGTAGGGGGTGTCGAAGTCAAGTTCGCAGCGGGCGTCGGGGTAGGCCGCGGCGAGCCGACGATGGATCTCGGAGGCGCTCAGACCTGGACCACCAACTCCACCTCGACGGGGGCATCCAGGGGGAGCACCGCCACCCCTACGGCGCTGCGGACATGCCTCCCCGCGTCACCGAACACGCCCAGGATGAACTCCGAGGCACCATCGGCCACCTGAGCCTGGTCAGTGAAGTCAGGGGAAGAGGCGACATAGACGCACACCCGCACCACGCGCGTGATCTGGTCCACGCTCTCGAGTTGGGAGACGACGGCTGCCAGCGCATTGACCGCTGCCTGTTGGGCGCAGACGGCACCCTGCGCCACTGTGAGGTCAGCACCGAGTTTGCCGCGGTGGATGAGTCGGCCCTCCCGGATCGGCAGCTGGCCCGAGGTGAGCACCTGGCCTCCCACCCGGACAGCGGGCACGTAGGCGGCAAGGGGCGGGGTGACCGGCGGCAGTTCGATGCCGCTGGCGCGCAGCCTCTCCGAGGCGGTCATCAGCCGCCCTGGAGCGGGCGCTTGAAGTAGCCGACGAGGGTGTCGGGGTTGGGGCCGGGCGCGAGGGTGATGAGTTCCCATCCCTCGGAGCCGAAGTTGTTGAGGATCTGCTGTGCGACGTGCGACAGGATCGGTGCTGTGAAGTACTCCCACTTGGTCATGGGGTACAGCCTGCCAAACCACCGGGGTCGGCGCCAGTGGTTTGGTCGGCAGGTGGGATTCAGTTGTTCGAGATGGCTCCGCCGCCATGCACGACGAGAACTTCGTACCAGGATTCGATATCCGGACGGGTCCGCAGCAAATGGCGGCGTTCACGTTCTGTCATTCCACCCCAAACGCCCCATTCGATGCGATTGTCCAGGGCTTCGGCCAGACATTCTGACCGGACCGGACATCCGATACAAACGGAGCGAGCTCGCTTTTGGTCCTTGCCCTCCGGGAACAGTGCATCTGCCATGTCTCGGCACTTGGCCCGCAGGGTCCATTCACCGACTTCAGCGAGAGACATTTTCGTGCCCTCCTTTGCGCATTGCGAGTTGTGTGGATACGAACGCTAGCGCATCCGTGGGGCACTCCAACAGGGGGTTAGCTGCACCACCTTTATAATTCCGTGATCTACTTGTGGGTCCCGAGCGGGGTTCCGCAGGCGGGGAGGACGCGTACCCTCACGTACACTTGCCACCATGAAGTCGGTCCCGGTGAGCCAGAAACTCTACTCCCTGCTGATGTTCTTCGCAGTCAGTGCACTGTCCGGTCTCCTGCTGGCCGGGCTGGCGGTGCCTTTCACGGCGGTCGCGGGCGGCGCCATCCGCATGGGCGCAGAGTCGATGGAGTACCTCCCGGCGGAGCTTGAGACACCACCTCAGTCCGAGCGTTCCCAGGTGATGATGGCCGACGGCACGGTGCTGGCCACCTTCTTCGACGAGAACCGCATCTACGTTCCGCTCAACGACATTGCGCCGGTCATGCAGGACGCCATCATCGCCATCGAGGACCACCGCTTCTACGAGCACGGCGCCATCGATGTCCAGGGCATCCTCCGCGCCTTCTTCCGCACCCTCGCGGGTGACCTGCAGGGCGCCTCCACCCTGACCCAGCAGTACGTCAAGCTCGTCCAGGTGGAGGCCGCGATGCTACGCGGCGACGCGGAGGGCATCCTGGAGGCACAGGAAGTCAGCATCGAGCGCAAGATCCGCGAGATGCGCTACGCCATGGCCATCGAGGAGCGGCTGAGCAAGCAGGAGATCCTGGAGCGCTACCTCAACATCGCGTACTTCGGCGACGGCGCCTACGGGGTGGAGGCTGCGGCCCGGCACTTCTGGGGCACGACGGCCAAGGACCTGACGCTCGACCAGGCCGCCATGCTCGCCGGGCTCGTGCAAAACCCCAACCAGACCAACCCGGCGCGCTTCCCCGAGCGGGCCATCGAGCGTCGCAACGTGGTGCTGAACCGGATGACCCACCCTGACGTCAGCATGATCACGATAGCCCAGGCCAACGAGGCCAAGGAGATCTCCTTCGACCCCGACGGCATCCAGCCCACGCCCAACGGCTGTGTCGCCGCCGAGTTCCCGTTCCTGTGCGACTTCGTGCGCGAGACCCTGATCTCCGACCAGATGCCGGCGCTGGGTGCGGACCGTGCCGAGCGCATCAACATGCTCAACCGTGGCGGTCTGACCATCTACACCCTGATCGACCCGGTGGCCCAGCGCAGCGCCGAGGCCGCCGTCGCCCTCCAGGTGGCGCCCACCGATCCGCTGATCGCCACCACCTCGCTGATGCAGCCCAGCACCGGCCTCATCGTGGCCATGGC
>CAZPSO010000012.1:0-6905 GCA_964588895.1 uncultured Tessaracoccus sp. | reverse complement strand
CGGATCGAGGACGGGCGCCCCCAGGCGGGCAAGACCGGCACCACCAACAGTGCCGAGGCCGTGTGGTTCGCCGGCTACACGCCGGACCTGGCTGGTTCGTCGATGATCACCATCGACAAGACCTCCGAGTACTACACCACCAACAACACGCGCTCGGTGCGTTCCCCCATCCTGGAAAGCGGCCGTCGGCTTGCCGGTACGGGTGGCGGCGACGCGGGCTTGATGTGGAAGACAGCCATGGGCGAGTGGCTGCGCGAGACCCCGCGCACCGAGTTCACTGACGTCACCGACCGCGTGCTTGAGGGCATCCAGGTGGAGATCCCGGACGTCTCGGGCATGGGCTACGACCAGGCCCGGGAAGTTCTGGAGGAGGCTGGCTTCAGCACCGTGCGGTGGAGCGTCTACTCCAACCGCCGGCCCGGCACGTTCCTGGGTATTTCCCCGACGGGCACGGCACCCAAGTTCTCCACCATCTCCATGCGCGTCTCGATCGGGCCACAGCCCGCACCGGAACCGGAGCCAGAACCGGATCCGCCGCCCACCCAGGCGCCACCGCCCCCGGCCGACACCCCTGACCCGCCACCCCCGGCCGATCCCCCGCCTGCGGATGACGGCGAGGGAGACGGTTGATGCGTCGCGCCGTGACCCGGGTCCTGGGCGGACTCGGTCTGGCCGGTGCTGCCTGCTTCGGATGGGGACTGCTGGAGGCCAACCTGTTCACCGTCCGGCGAGTCAAGGTGCCCGTGCTGCCCGCCGACGGTGAGGAGGTGCGGATCCTGCACATCTCCGACATCCACCTGGTCGCCAAACAGCGGTTCAAGCTGGACTTCCTCCGGTCCCTGTCCGAACTCGAGCCCGACCTGATCATCAACACCGGCGACAACATCAGCGAGCCCGAGGCCATCACCGCGCTGATGACCGCGGCCAACCAGTTGCGCTTCGTGCCTGGTGTGTTCGTTTTCGGCTCGAACGACTACCACGCACCTACCTTCAAGTCACCGCTGGCATATGTCACTCGGGGCCGCTCCGTCTCCGACGAGAGCAAGCAGGTGGAGCATCTTCCGTGGGAGGAACTTCGGGACGAGTTCACGGCCGTCGGCTGGAAGGACCTCTCCAACCGGCGCGACTCGCTGGAGGTCAAGGGCCACCGGATCGCCTTCCGGGGAACCGACGACGCGCACATCGACCGCGACGACTACCCCTCGGTCTCCGGACCGGCCGATCCGGAGGCGGACCTGAACATCGGCGTCACCCATGCCCCCTACAGGCGCGTGCTCGACCCGATGACCGCCGACGGCATGGACATCATCTTCGCCGGACACACCCATGGTGGCCAGGTGACCATCCCCCTGTACGGGGCCCTGACCACCAACAGCGACCTGGACACGTCCCGGGCGAAGGGGCTGAGCAAGCATTTCGCCGATGACCGCGTGTCTTACCTCCACGTCTCCGCCGGCGTCGGGACCTCCCCCACTGCGCCCTACCGGTTCGCCTGCCGGCCCGAGGTGACCCTGCTGACACTGGTTCCCCGGTTCTGACCACCAGCGCAACTTGGGGATCGCCCAAATGGTGCGATAAGGTTGTCGACGCTGCACCGGGGTGTGGCGCAGCTTGGTAGCGCGCGTCGTTCGGGACGACGAGGCCGCAGGTTCAAATCCT
This sequence comes from uncultured Tessaracoccus sp., assembly GCA_964588895.1. Classification (GTDB taxonomy): domain Bacteria; phylum Actinomycetota; class Actinomycetes; order Propionibacteriales; family Propionibacteriaceae; genus Arachnia. Next base: position 5,246 of record CAZPSO010000012.1, on the reverse strand, counting down.
GTCACCCCGACCAATGAAAGCCCTTGTCAAAGGGCATTTTGGGTCATCGCTTTCCAGTCGAGTGCGACACTCCGCAATAGCGGGGCTCGCAACCTCAACGAACCCGGCACCTCCGAACTATGCGAGGCAGCTGATCCCCTCCCACGTCTGGCCCCACACTGGTCACCGCAGCAGACCGCCTCCTCGAGCACCTGAACTAGTACTGCTCGAACCGCCCAAGGCGCGAATCCTGGTGCTCCCCAACCGGGCCGGCCCTCTGGTGCATTCGACGTCTGGTCCTGACTAGGGCTTTCATCATCACAGGTCCCATGACTGCCCTACGCGATCCGCGTATTGAAAGGAACGCCTTGACTTACGATGAGAACTCCCCGGCCTTGCGTCAAGGGGTCGATTTTCGAGGTACTCCCAACGCCACCGCTCGGATCACGGAATACCTCCGGCCCGGCCGGAAGCGCGCACCCTTCCTGAGGTACATCCGCATCAACCTGCCGAAGACGACCAGGGTTGTACTGCTGCTCGTCATCGCCGCCATCGGCATCGCGTCGGCAACGACAGCGCTGGGCGACGTCGAGCCGTTCCCCTTCGCGGACCCGCTGCTGTGGGCCGTCACCGCCGCGTCGGTGATCTTCGTGGCGATCGGCGCGGTGTCGAAGGCGAGGATCTGGATTTTCGGGCTCTGCATCGCTCTGGCGTCGCTTCTGATCTACATCGGCGCGATCTTCGGGACCGCACCATACGTGTGGAACGGGGCGAGCATCCTCGCGGCCGCCATCTGGAACCTCACCTTGTTCGTCCCCCTCGTATACCTGGTCCTCTACTGGGCGCTGCAGTACGGCATGATCGTCGCGTACCCAGACGACCAGAACTTCATGGACTGAGAGAAGGATCATGGAATTCGGTTTTCCCTGGTGGCTCCGCGTGGAGCATTTCCTCAACATCGTCTTCATCTCGTTCCTGATCCGCTCGGGCATCGAGATTCTGGGCACCTACCCCAAGCTGTACCGCTCCCAGCACACCGTGCCCGGGACGGCGTGGTCGCAGTTCACGGTCCAGCGTGCATCGAAACACAAGTACTACACCGTCGGCGGTGAATACGACGACTACTCCCCGCGCCTCTCCCTGCCGGGGCGGGGACTGTTGGGCCTGGGCCGCTACTGGCACTTCATCACCGTCACCGGCTTCGTGAGCACCTGGGTGATCTACGTCGTGCTGCTCTTCGGCACCGGCCAGTGGCGCCGCTACGTGCCCACCAGTCTGGACACGTTCGTGCACGCCGGCCAAGACATGCTCGCCTATATGGCGTTCGTCGTCCCCCCGGCCGTCGAGGGGATGCCGTTCAACGCCGTCCAGCAGCTCTCCTACGGTTTCGTCATCCTGATCCTCGCGCCGCTGGTGATCCTCACGGGTGTCTTCCAGTCACCCGCGATCGCCAACCACTTCTCGCGCATCACCCGCATGATGGGCGGACGGCAGGTGATCCGTACCGTCCACTTCCTGTGCATGATCGGCTACATCGGGTTCGTGCTGGTGCACGTCCTGATGGTGGTCCTGCACGGGTATGGCCACGAGACGAGCAAGATGGTCTTTGGCAACACCGACATGCCCATCGCCGGCGGCGTCATCTTCAGCCTCAGTCTGTTGGTGGTCGTCGCGCTCCACGTGGCGGCCACCAAGTGGAGCCTGAACGACGGACGCGCCGTCGAGAGGTTGCACAACGTCATCGTGCGTCCATGGACGAACCTGCTGTACCATCTCCCGGCCCGGCAGAAATACGAGAAGCACAACATCACGGGCAAGGACGTCGGACTCAAGAACACCACCCAGAACTTCCGCGGCAGCGGCCGCCCGCCGGAGACCGAGGAATACCAGGCCATGATGGCCAACTGCTATGAGGACGACTTCGTGCTCGAGATCGGCGGCTACGTCGAGAGGCCCATGTCGCTTACGATCCCCGAGCTCCGTGAGCTCGCGAGTGGCCATTCGCAGACGACGCTGCACCACTGCGTTCAGGGTTTCACTTCAATCGGCAAGTGGCACGGCATCAGCGTCTCCGACCTGCTCGACCTCGCCGGCCCGCTGCCCGGCGCCACGGACGTCGTCTACATCAGCTTCCAGAACATGGGACGAGACGACGCACTCTACGAGGGTGGTCTCTACTACGAGTCGACGCCGATGATCGAGGCGCGCCAGCCCCAGACGCTCATCTCCTTCGAGCTCAACGAGGAAGGCGAGATCCCCGCGAAGAACGGTGCCCCGCTCCGGCTGCGCACCGAGACCTCCACCGGTTTCCGCAACGCCAAGTGGATTGAGCGCATCGAGGTCGTCAACCGCTACGACATCATCCTCGAGGGACGCGGCGGCTACTACGAGGACGCTGACTTCTACGACCGCAACCAGCTGATCTGATTTCCAACGAAAGGAGGAGCAGATGACCAACATCAACGCCCGCCCGCGCACCCAAGACGAACTCGACGCCCGCATGGCCCGCTACAAGCGCCCGGTGCGTGACACCTTCGACGGGATGTTCCCGCTGCACGAGGACATGGAACTGACCGACGAACAGGTGCAGATCGTCCTCGACTACGCGAAGGAGGTGAACTTCCACCTGCCCGGTGCCACCCCCGAGGATTTCCTCGTGGTGCGTTGGGCCCGCTACGTCGGGTTTCAGTTCATTCAGCAGGATCTCGAGGCCTACTCGATCGGGCTGCGCTGCACCGCACCCGGGATGGAGGACCAGCACACCTTCATCCGCATGTCGTGGGGCCAGCTGATGGGGCACCCGGACGCGCCCAGGCTCCCCGTCAACAAGCCCGTGCTGGCGAGCGACACCATGACGCTGGCTCGCTACCGGGACACCCGCACCGGCCCCTCACGCACCGGCGTCGACTCCCACACCGGCGTCGCTGGCGACGGCGCGGCCGGGGTGGAGTTCGACCTGAAGCTCATGCACGGGGCGCTTGACGAGGTCGAGGCGCAGCACGCCACCGGACAGGGACGGGAAATCAACACATGGTGGACTCCCGCGCTCCACTGGGGCACGGTGATGGCCGGCCGCTACCCGCGCCTGAAGTACTTCGAATCAAAAGACCGCCTGGACGAGCAGCAACTGGAAGCGCTCCGCGCGTTCGAAGCCCGTGCGCGCCGGGCCGAGCCCGTGCTGCGCGAACTGGGTCTCGCCTCGCCCGACATGGTCGCCGAACCGGCACTCAAACAGGCCGCTCAGGCCGAGAAGGGCACCTTCCGGTCGCGTCTTCGTATCCGCAATCCTCAGCCGCTGACGGAAACCCGCCCCGTCATCGCTCCCCCCGGCGACCATTCCCGCCCATTCACGGAGGATCGTCCCGGCGTCGACTTCCCGACGCCCGACGATCCCCGTCCCGAGGCGGACACGGCGCAACATCGATAGAAAGGACCACTCATGTCACCCATGGTGATCTTCGGGCTAATCGCCTCGGCTGCGCTCCTGGCCGGCTTCGCCCTCCTCAACCTAGGAATCCTCACCCCGGGCCACTACACATATCAAGCGCTCAACTTCGTGGGAGCCGGCTTCCTGACGCTGTCCGCCTACAGCCCGTTCAACGCGGGCGTCTTCTGGACCGAGTTGATCTGGTCGGCTTTGGGACTCTTCGGGATCGTCAAGATCTGGGTCTCGCGCCGAAAGAAGACCGGACAGCCCGCCAACGAGAAAACCGCCTGAGTCGCGAAGGAGAGAGAAGACGATGGAATACTCATTCGAAATCGGCATCGCGGCCGGCATTTGCTTCGTGTTGGGGTTGGCGCTGCTCAACTTCGGCGTCGTGACCGCGAAGTCCCCGTTCTACCAAACCTTGAACTTCTTCGGGGCGCTCGGCTTCACTTACACGGCAATCTCGCCGTTCAACCCCGGCTTGTTCATCCTCGAGATCGTATGGGCGATCGTCGCGCTGTACGGCCTCTGGCGGATCTGGTCCGATCGCAAGACCGTCGTCCCCGAAACCGACCCCGGTCTGCCGAGCGAGGAAGACGCCACTCAGGCCAAGGAATCCTGATCGACGAGTCCACCCCGAGGCGACGGCAGGCAGCCGGGTCAGCGACGCCGGCGACGCTAGCGTGCAGAATCGCCTCGGGCCACGGCGGCCGGATGACGGCTCTTCAAGTTCTCGTCACCACCGTCGACATACACCCATTGTCGATCCGGCAACCGAGGGACCGCGGCCGATACACCAAACCGGCGCGGATCCCCGACCATCCTTTGGGTCACGGCAGTCGTCTGGCAAGCCTTGACCAAGAGACCCTGAAGGGCGTAAATGGTGCCTGAGAGCCAGGAGGCCGCCCACCAGGGTCAGGCCGACCGCTGTGAACAAGGCGGCGGGCTGCAGCCACATCCACACACCGGTAGCTGTGGTTCCCAGCGGGTTCAGGGGCACGAGTGTGCTCAACAAGAACGCCCCCACCAACAGTAGGTGCGTGCCCTCGTCGAGATCGACATCTTTGCGGCGCAGCGTTGAAATCCTGTCACCCCGACCGTGTGATGTCGCAGGACATAGGAATAGCCTCGGAGGCTCCGCTGATCACTCGATGCGGCCGAGGATCAGCGTCGGCGGCTTGAAGGCCTGCCCCGTGATGTCGACGATTCCGTCCAGGTCGCCAAGAGCTGCCTCCATGCGCGCGGTGGTATCGGTGTGCAGAGTGAACAAGGGGTCACCCGAGGAGATCCGCTCCCCCGGCTTGGCATGCATCTCGACGCCCGCTGCGGCCTGCACCGGGTCGGACATCTGGGCCCGTCCCGCGCCCAGGCGCCAGGCCGCGAGGCCCACACCCATCGCATCCATCCTGCTGATGGTGCCGGATTCTTTGGCCTCGACGGTGTGGGTGTGCTGAGCAGTGGGCAGCGCCGCGTCGGGATCGCCGCCCTGGGCCCGGATCATCTGGCGCCAGACGTCCATGGCCCGCCCATCCTGCAGTGCGGGCGCCGGATCGACGTCGGGTTTGCCGGCGGCCGCCAGCATCTCCCTGGCCAGCGCGACGGTGAGTTCCACCACATCAGCCGGCCCGCCGCCGGCGAGCACGTCGACGGACTCCCGCACCTCCAGCGCATTGCCCGCCGTCAGACCCAGTGGGGTGTCCATATTGGTCAGCAGCGCAACCGTGTTCACCCCGGCATCGGTTCCGAGGTCCACCATGGTGCGCGCCAGCTCCTCGGCATCCGCGCGGGTCTTCATGAAGGCACCGGAGCCCACCTTGACGTCCAACACCAACGCGCCGGT